>NZ_JAZDQN010000007.1:0-230786 GCF_036324125.1 Pseudomonas ulcerans
TTGTTTTGGCCGGAAATTTCCGCCCCCCCCCCGCCCGGGGTGGGGGTGGTTCCCCCGGCTTTGGTTTATCCCACCCCACCCCCACTTGGGGGGGTCCCCCCGCTCCCACATGGGACCTGCGTCGATCAGATATCCCACACCACATTGATCGCGAAGTTGCGACCCGGCATGGTCAGGCGATCCAGGTTGGCCGGCGCGGTGGCGCCCGCTTCACCGATGCCGTCGTAGCCGCGCACGTCATCCCACTGCCAGTACTTCTTGTCGGTCAGGTTGTACAGGCCGGCATTGACCGTCACATCGTCGGTTACCTTGTAGAAACCGGTCAGGTCGAGCACGCCGTAGCCCGGTGTCTTGAACTGCTTGCTGGTGCCGTCCGGCGCGTAGAAGGTGGTGTCGTCGACGCGGTTCTTGCGCTTGACCAGGGTCCAGCTCAGCAGGCCGCCGTAGTTGTCCTGGTCGTAGCCCAGGCCGAGTACCGCGGTGAGCGGGTTGACGCTGTTGATCGGCGCCCCGGTGTCCTCGTTCTTGCCCCAGGCATAGGCCAGCGAGCCCTGGCTGTACAGCCCGGCCGGCGCGCCGAAGTGATCCAGGTTCAGGCGACCCTTGAACTCGGCACCCTTGATGGTGGCGTGCTTGATGTTGTTGGCCTCGAAGTTCTGGCCGATGTTGGTGCCTTGCACGGCGTCTTCGTTGATGAAGTCGCGGTACTTGTTATAGAACACCGCCACATCGAAGTTGCCGGCGTCGAAGTTGCCGCGCAGGCCGGTCTCGTAGCTCTTGCTGGTCTCCGGTTCCAGGTTCGGGTTGCCGGTGACGCTGTAGCCCACGCCCGGGTTTTCGAAGCGGCCGTACAGGGCCTTGGCGGTCGGGGTGCGGAAGCCTTCGGCGTACTGGCCGTACCAGGTGTAGTTGTCGTTGAAGGCATAGGTCACGCCGAACTTGGGCGAGACGCGGTGCCATTTCTTCTCGTCGAGGTTGATCGGGTCGGCGGTACCGCCGATCGCGCGCAGGAACTCGTCGGTCGCATGGGGTTCCAGGCGGGTCTGGTCGTAGCGCAGGCCCGGCAGGAAGGTCCACTGGTTCCAGCGGATCTCGTCCTGGGCGAAGACGCTGTAGGTCTTCACGGTCGGATCGGGGAAGTCACTGACTTCGCGCAGCGTGCCGGAGGCGTTGGGCTGGCCGGTGACGCAGCCGAAGCCGGTGGTCAGGCAGGTGGCGGTGCCGCTGCGCGAGCCGGTCACTTCGTTGCGCTTGAAGGTGGCGCCGTAGGTCAGCAGGTGCTCGGTGTCGCCGATGCTGAAGGCTTTGTCGGCCTGGGCGTCGAGGATCCACTGGCGGTCCTTGTAGGTGGTCTTGCGGGTGCGCTCGACGGTGTAGATCGGCCGGTAGATTTCCGCGACACGCTGGTCGGTCTTGCCGATCTGGTAGTTCAGGCTCCACTTCACGTGGTCGGCCAGGGCGCTGTCGAGAGCGAACTCGTGGTTGATGCCGAAGCGCTCGCGGGTGACCACGTCGCTGCCGGTACGGGCCTGGTACATGTTCAGCGGGCTAGGGGTGAACGGACCGCCCACGGAGCTTTTCTCGTTGAAGTCGCGATCGTCCTTGTAGTGCTCGTAGGTCAGCGCCAGGCGCGCGTCGTCGGCGTAGTTCCAGCCGAGCTTGGCGAGAACGTTGTCGGTTTGCGCATCCGTCGGGTTGGCCTCGGTACGGCTCAGTCCGGTACCGCCGTGCTCGCCGTAGGATTCGGTTTCATGGCCGTCGCGACGGCTCAGGTGCAGCAGGCCGTCGAACTCACCCTGGCGGCCGGCGACGGTGGCGGACTTCAGCCAGCTGTCGTCGGCCGAGCTGTAGCCGGTCTTCAGGCGCGCGCCGACGTCCTGGCCGGGCTTGATGATGTCGTCCGGGTCGAGGGTGAAGTAGCTCACCGCGCCGCCGATGGCGTTGCTGCCGTACAGCACCGAGGCCGGGCCGCGGAGGATTTCCACGCGCTTGACGATCTCCGGGTCGACGTAGTTGCGCTGGGTCTGCGCGTACGGGCCGAAGAAGTAGCTGTCGGGGATGGCGACGCCGTCGACCTGGGTCAGCACCCGCTCGCCGTCGATGCCGCGGATGTTGTAGCCGGTCAGGCCGCTGCGCAGGCCGGTGCCGCTGACCGACACGCCCGGCTCGTAACGCACCAGGTCCTTGATGTTCTTCACGTTCTGCCGGTCGAGCTGTTCGCGGGTCTGCACGCTGACGGTGCTCGGCACCTGGCTGACGTCCTGGGCGCTGCGGGTGGCGCTGACGGTCACCTGCTGCAGGGCGATGGCCTGGGTCTGGCTGCGCTCGATGGCGACGTTGTTGCTGCCCAGCTTGCGGTAGGTCAGCCCGGTGCCCAGCAGCAGGCGTTGCAGGGCCTGTTCCGGTGGCAGCGCGCCGCGCACGCCCGGCGACACCACGCCGTCGGCCAGCTCGGCGGACAGGCCGACCTGCCAGCCGGTCACTGCGGTGAAAGCGTTGAGGGCGGAGACCAGCGGTTGCTGGCTGATGGCGAACCGGTAGTCACCCATGCGCTGCGCCGGAGCCTGCGCAGGCTCGGCGGCCAGGGCAGGCAGGCTGACGGCGCCGCTGGCGAGCATGGCCAGGGTCAACAGGGAGAGCGTGCAACGTTGCAGGCCCGGTTTGCGTGCGGAGATGGTGGATCCGGTAGACATCGAAAGGCGCTCCCTGTCGCGCGTTGTTATAGGTTACGTCTGACTCAAAAATAAGAATCAGTTGCATTGGCTATAACGAGACGTATGGCGTCAGGGGATCGCGTAAAAAAACTTTCGACTCAGTTGAGAATCACCACCGCCGGGAACTCCTGGACCCGCGCCGAGGTGATGTGGGCGAGGGAACGCACCGCTTCCAGCGGCTGGTCGAGGCGGTAGTTGCCGGTCACCGCGACCTGGTCCAGCTTGTCGTTGGTGTTGATGATCCAGCCCGGGTAGTAGCGACGCAGCTCGGCAAGCACTTCGCTCATCGGGCAGTTTTCGAAGATCAGCCGACCCTCGACCCAGGCCAGGCCCTTCTGCAGGTCGGCGGGTTCGCGCTGGGGCACGCCGTTGCGGCCGACGCGGAGGCTGTCGCCGCTGCGCAGGCGAATGCGCTGGTCGCTGCTGGCGAGCACGTCGATGTCGCCGCGCTGCACGCGGACCTGGGCTTCGCCGTCGAGGTAGCGCACGGCGAAATCGCTGTCACGCACACTGGCGCGCAGCGGACCGGCCTGCAGTTCGAGGGGCTGCGTGCGCCCGCCGGGGACTTCGAAATAGGCCTCGCCCTGGTACAGGCGGGCGGCCCGCTGGCGGGTGTCGATATCGCTGGAGAACGCCGAATTGGTGTTGAGCAGGACCCGGGACCCGTCGTCCAGTTGCAGCCGCTGGCGTTCGCCGACCACGGTGAGGTGATCGGCCTGGAGGCGCACCGGCAGGTTGCCCAAGGTGAAGATCCCCACCAGCACCACGGCGGCGGCGCTCAGCGGTTTCCAGTGCGGGCGCAGGCGCTGCAGGCGCGAGGGTTTGCGTTGCTCGTGGAGGTCGCCAGCGGCTTGGCGCATGAGGTTGCCATTCCACAGCGCTTCGGCGTCGACGTAGGCCTGGGCATTGGCCGGGTCGGCCTCCAGCCACGCCTCGAAGGCGCGGGTGTCGTCCTCGCTGGGGCATTGCAGGCGGATCAGCCAGTCCAGCGCCGCGTCCATGGCCTGGTCGCGGGCAGACGGGTCCGGCGCGGGGCGATGAGGGGCGGGGTCGGTCACGGAAGGTCCTTGCGGTGCTGCGGCAGTCTTGTAATGGGGCGTCATGATCGGGGCAAACGGAGGATCAGGCAAGCCGCCATCAGATACCGTTGAGCCGATCGGCCACACCCATGCAGATCGCCATGATCAGTTTCAGTTCCTTCTGCACCGTGCTGGCGGAGACGTCCAGTTGCTCGGCGATTTCCAGGTAGCTGGCACCGTGCAGGCGGCTGAGGATGAAGATGCGCTGCTGGCGCGGGGTCAGTTGGGACAGGGACGTGCTCAGGCGCTTGAGCAGTTGCTCGGCATGGGCGGCGTCCTCGGCGCTGCTGGTGGGGGCGGCGACGTTGTGCACCACCTGCTCGGGAACATCGTCGAGCATCGTCCGCGCCTGCACCCGGCGCGCGCGCAGGTGGTCCAGGGCGAGGTTGCGCGCGGTCTGGAAGACGAAGGGTTCGAGGTGCTCGATGGGTCGCTCGCCGAGGGCGCGGGTGACCCGCAGGTAGGTTTCCTGGAGCAGGTCTTCGGCGGTGCTGGGGTTGTCCACCATGCGCTGCAGCGTGCGCAGCAGGGTGACCCGTTGGGCGAGGAAAACGGAGTTGAATTGGGAGTGGCTCACGACGGTGCTCGACCGGAATTTGTTAATGATAATGCTTATCATCAACCCTGTTGGTCAAGCGCACGTTCGTGAAGAAGGGCAGAACACCGTATCCGAAAACGGCGAAAAGCCTTGTGGGAGCTGGCTTGCCAGCGATTTGGCCGGACCTGGCGACAGGGTTGTCGGTACTGGCCTCATCGCTGGCAAGCCAGCTCCCACAGGGGCAGGATGCAGTCTTGATTTCCTAGGCGTGTCAGATAGTCCTTATCTCGCGCTCCACAGTGCCAGACAGTTATCCAGCATGCGGTTGGAGAACCCCCACTCGTTGTCGTACCAGGCCATGACTTTCAGCAATCTACCGCTGGCCTTGGTGTGATTGGCATCGAAGATCGACGACAGCGGGTTGTGGTTGAAATCGCAGGACACCAGCGGCAGGTCGTTGTAGCCGAGGACGTTCGAGCCACGGCTGGCCTCCTTGAACAGCGCATTGACCTCCTCGGGGGTGGTCTCCCGGGCGAGGGTGACAGTCAGGTCGACCAGCGACACGTTGATCACCGGCACCCGCACCGCCATGCCGGTCAGCCTGCCGGCCAGTTCCGGCAGCACCAGGCCAACCGCCTCGGCGGCGCCGGTCTTGCTGGGGATCATCGACTGGGTCGCGGCGCGGGCGCGATAGGGGTCGCTGTGATAGACATCGGTCAGCACCTGGTCGTTGGTGTAGGCGTGGATGGTGGTCATCAGCCCCTGCTCGATGCCGAACGCGCGGTGCAGCACCTGGGCCACCGGGGCCAGGCAGTTGGTGGTGCAGGAGGCATTGGAAATGACCTGGTGCGAAGCGCGCAGGATGTCGTGATTGACGCCATGGACTACAGTGGCATCCGCGCCCTTGGCCGGCGCCGAGATGATCACCTTGCGCGCACCGGCGGCAAGGTGGGCGGCGGCCTTGGCCCGGTCGGTGAACAACCCGGTGCATTCGAACACCACGTCGATGCCCTCGGCCTGCCATGGCAGGTCCGCCGGATTGCGAATCGCGCTGACCGCGATGCGGTCGCCATTGACCGTCAGGCTTTCATGATCGTGTTCGACCTGTGCTGCAAAATGGCCATGGACACTGTCGTACTGGAGCAGGTGTGCGTTGATTGCGCTGTCGCCGAGGTCGTTGATGGCGACGACCTGCAGGTCGCGGCGGTAGCCTTGGGTATAGAGTGCGCGCAGCAGGTTGCGGCCGATGCGGCCAAAGCCGTTGATTGCGATACGAATAGTCATGGGGCCACCTCTTGTGCTGTCCTGACTGTTTGTTGTTTTAATTACAAGATTAATCGGAAACAAATAGAAAACAAGCGAAGCTGCTGGCAGTATTTTGTTCGGATCACAACAAAACAAGTGAGTCGAACCTTTCCTTGCCCCCTACCCTTGAGCGTAGGCGCAATCGTTTGGAAGGGGAAATCGCCAGACCGCCGCCACCACCGTTTAGCCTGGAGTCCAGTTCATGCATCCGCGCATTCTTGAGGTCACCGAACGGTTGATCGCTCGCAGCCGTCCCACCCGCGAACGCTACTTGCAACTGATCCGCAGCGCCGCCAGCGAAGGGCCGATGCGCGCCCGCCTGCAATGCGCCAACTTCGCCCACGCGGTCGCCGGTTGCGGCAGCGACGACAAGCAAGCCCTGCGCCTGACCAACGCCGCCAACGTGGCCATCGTTTCCGCCTACAACGACCTGCTCTCCGCCCACCAGCCCTACGAGCACTTCCCCGAGCGCATCAAGCAGGCGCTGCGCGAGATCGGCTCGGTCGGCCAGTTCGCCGGTGGCGTGCCGGCCATGTGCGACGGCGTCACCCAGGGCGAGCCAGGCATGGAGCTGGGTATCGCCAGCCGCGAAGTGATCGCCATGTCCACGGCCATTGCCCTGTCGCACAACCTGTTCGACGCGGCGCTGATGCTCGGCATCTGCGACAAGATCGTCCCCGGCCTGCTGATGGGCGCGCTGCGCTTCGGCCACCTGCCGATCCTCTTCGTCCCCGGCGGGCCGATGCCGTCGGGCATTTCCAACAAGGAAAAGGCCGATGTGCGCCAGCGCTACGCCGAGGGCAAGGCCAGCCGCGAGGAACTGCTGGAATCGGAAATGAAGTCCTACCACAGCCCCGGCACCTGCACCTTCTACGGCACCGCCAACACCAACCAGTTGCTCATGGAAGTGATGGGACTGCACCTGCCAGGCGCGTCCTTCGTCAACCCGTACACGCCGCTGCGCGATGCCCTCACCGACGAGGCATCGCGCCAGGTCACCCGCCTGACCAAGGCCAATGGCGCGTTCATGCCCCTGGGCGAGATCGTCGACGAGAAGGTGCTGGTCAACTCGGTGGTGGCCCTGCACGCCACCGGCGGCTCGACCAACCACACCCTGCATATCCCGGCCATCGCCCAGGCGGCCGGGATCCAGCTGACCTGGCAGGACATGGCCGACCTCTCCGAGGTGGTGCCGACCCTTTGCCACGTCTATCCCAACGGCAAGGCCGACATCAACCACTTCCAGGCGGCGGGGGGCATGGCCTTCCTGATCCGCGAGCTGCTGGATGCCGGGCTGCTGCACGAGGACGTCAACACCATCGTCGGCCATGGCCTGCGCCGCTACACCCAGGAGCCGTTTCTCGATGGCGAGCAATTGGTCTGGCGCGACGGGCCGTTCGACAGCCTCGACGAATCGATCCTGCGTCCCGTGGCCCGGCCGTTCTCGCCGGAAGGCGGGCTGCGGGTGATGGAAGGCAACCTCGGGCGCGGGGTGATGAAGGTGTCCGCCGTGGCGCCCGAGCACCAGGTGGTCGAGGCTCCGGCGCGGGTCTTCCACGACCAGCAGGAACTGGCCGACGCCTTCAAGGCCGGTGAGCTGGAGCGCGACTTCGTCGCCGTGGTGCGCTTCCAGGGACCGCGCTGCAACGGCATGCCCGAGCTGCACAAGATGACCCCGTTCCTGGGCGTGCTGCAGGACCGCGGCTTCAAGGTCGCGCTGGTCACCGACGGGCGCATGTCCGGTGCCTCGGGCAAGATCCCCGCGGCTATCCACGTCTGTCCCGAAGCCTATGACGGCGGCCCGCTGGCGCGGGTACGCGACGGCGATATCGTGCGGGTCGACGGCACCGACGGCACGCTGCTGGTGCGGGTGCCCGCCGAAGAGCTGGCGGCCCGCGAGCTGCCTGCGGCGCCGCTCGGCAACGACCTCGGCTGCGGGCGTGAACTGTTCGGTTTCATGCGCCAGGCCCTGAGCCCGGCGGAGAAGGGCGCCAGCGCCTTTACCCAGGCGCTGGAGGGCTGCAAATGAAGGTCGCGCTGGTCGGTGACATCGGCGGTACCAACGCCCGCTTTGCCCTCTGGCGCGACGATGCCCTGCACGACGTGCAGGTGTTCGCCACCGCGGACTACAGCAGTCCGGAACAGGCGATCGGCGTCTACCTGCAAGCCCGGGGCATCGCCCGCGGCGAGCTGGAAGCGGTTTGCCTGGCGGTGGCGGGGCCGGTGTCCGGCGACGAATTCCGCTTCACCAACAGCCACTGGCGGATCAATCGCGCCACCTTCTGCGCGGCCTTGCAGATCGAGCACCTGCTGCTGGTCAACGACTTCTCCGCCATGGCCCTGGGCATGACCCGCCTGCGTCCGGAGGAACGGGTGAGCGTCTGCGCCGGCGAGGCCGACCCGAGCCGCCCGGCGCTGATCATCGGCCCCGGCACCGGGCTGGGCGTGGCCAGCCTGCTGCGCCTGGAAGAAGGCCGCTGGCTGGCGATGCCGGGGGAGGGCGGACATGTCGACCTGCCGGTTAACGACGCGCGGGAGTCGGCGATTCGCCAGGCCATCGCCGAGCACACCGGCCACGTCAGCGCCGAGACCGTGCTCAGTGGCGGCGGCCTGCTGCGCCTGTACCACGCCATTTGCGCGCTGGACGGGTATGCCCCAAGCCTGGACACGCCAGCGGCGATCACCGAGGCCGCGCTGTCCGGCGAGCCCGTGGCGCTGGCGGTGATCGAGCAGTTCTGCCGCTTCCTCGGCCGCGTCGCCGGCAACGACGTGTTGACCCTGGGCGGTCGTGGCGGCGTGTATATCGTCGGCGGCGTGGTGCCGCGCTTCAGCCGCCTGTTCCTGCGCAGCGGTTTCGCCGAGAGCTTTGCCGACAAGGGCTGCATGAGCGGCTATTTCGCCGGCATCCCGGTATGGTTGGTGACCGCCGAATTCTCCGGCCTGCTCGGCGCCGGCGTGGCACTGCAGCAGGCACTGGGCAGCACTGGCCGGGTATGAACGACAAGGAATGCGGTCATGAGCAAGTCGATCCTGCTGGTCGATGACGACCAGGAAATCCGTGAACTGTTGCAGGCCTTCCTCAGCCGCTGCGGCTTCGAGGTGCGTGCGGTGGCCGATGGCGCGGGCTTTCGCCAGGCGCTGGACGCCGAGGGCTGCGACCTGGCGATCCTCGACGTGATGCTCCCCGACGAGGACGGCTTCAGCCTGTGCCGCTGGGTGCGCCAGCATCCGCGTCAGGCCCGGGTGCCGATCATCATGCTTACCGCCAGCTCCGACGAGGTCGACCGGGTGATCGGCCTGGAGATGGGCGCCGACGACTACCTGGGCAAGCCCTTCAGCCCGCGCGAATTGCAGGCGCGGATCAAGGCCCTGCTGCGCCGCGCCGGCTTCCAGGCCCCGGGCGGCGAGGTGCTGGCCTTCGATGACTGGCGCCTGGACACGATCAGCCACCGCCTGTTCCACCGCGACGGCGAGGAAGTGATTCTCTCCGGCGCCGACTTCGCCCTGCTCAAGCTGTTCCTCGATCATCCGCAGCAGATCCTCGACCGCGACACCATCGGCAACGCCACCCGCGGGCGCGAGCCGATGCCGCTGGACCGCATCGTCGACATGGCGGTCAGTCGCCTGCGCCAGCGCCTGCGCGACACCGACAAACCCCCACGCCTGATCCGCACCGTGCGCGGCAGCGGCTACCTGCTGGCGGCCAGCGTTGCGCCCGCGTACTGAGCGCCGCCGGCGCCTGCCGCTGCCGCGCTCGCTGCTGGGGCGCATGCTGCTGCTGACCTTGCTGGTGGTGCTGGTGGCCCAGGGGTTGTCGAGCGTGATCTGGCTCTCGCAACTGCGCGCCAGCCAGCGCGAGGGCCTGGTGGCCAGCGCCCGCAGCCTGGCCCACTCGATGAGCGCCAGCGTCAGCTACTTCCGCTCGTTGCCCCTGGCCTATCGCCCGCTGGCCCTGGACCAGTTGCGCAGCATGGGCGGCACGCGCTTCTTCGTCTCGCTGAACGAGCGACCGCTGGACATGCGCGCGCTGCCGTCCACGCCGCGCAAGGACGCGGTGGTCGCCGCCGTGGACGAGGTGCTGCGCCAGCGCCTGGGCGAGCAGATGCTGATTTCCGTGGAGTTCGTCAGCCCGCAGGACCTGCGCATCTTCAACAGCGGCCTGAAGCTCGACGAGCTGCCGCGCTCCTGGGCGCACTACGCGCTGACCCTGGAGCCGGTGGAGCCGCCGGTGCTGGTGACGCAGATCCGCCTGGCCGAGGGTGAATGGCTGTACATCGCCTCGCTGTTGCCGGAGCCCTACACCACCCTGGAAGACGAAGGCCTGCCGCGCCAGCAGCTGTGGTTCATCGGCTTCACCAGTTTCTTCCTGCTGCTGTTCATCGGCCTGCTGGTGCACTGGCAGAGCCGCCCACTCAAGTGCCTGGCCCTGGCGGCGCGGGAGATGTCGCTGGGGGCCGAGGTGGAGCCGGTGGTGGAAGGCGGTGGCAGCGAAGTGGAAGAAGTGGCGCGGGCGTTCAATGCCATGCGCGAGCGGATCAGCCGCTACCTGACCGAGCGCAGCCAGTTGTTCAGCGCGATTTCCCATGACCTGCGCACGCCCATCACGCGCCTGCGGCTGCGGGTGGAGTTGCTGGAGGACGAGCAGGTGCAGGCCAAGTTCAACCGTGATCTCGACGAGCTGGAGATGCTGGTGAAGGGCGCGCTGCAATGCGTGAAGGACACCGATATCCACGAGAACATCGAGCCCATCGACCTCAACCAGGTGCTGGAATGCCTGGTCGAGCCCTATCTCGCCAGTGGCCAGGTCACCGTCACCGGGCGGGCCGAGGCGGCGTATCCGGGCAAGCCGCTGGCGCTGCGCCGGTGCATCGGGAACCTGATCGACAATGCGCTGAAGTATGGCGAGCGGGCGCACCTGCGGATGCTCGATGGCGAAGACGGGTTTGTCCTGCATGTCGACGATGAGGGGCCGGGGGTGCCGGCGCAGCGGCTGGAGCAGGTGTTCGAGCCGCATTTCCGCCTGGCGGGGACGCAGCAGGGGTACGGGTTGGGGCTGGGGATTGCGCGGAATATCGCGCATAGCCATGGGGGCGAGGTGAGTCTGAGGAACTTGCGGGAAGGTGGCTTGCGGGTGACCTTGAGTTTGCCCAGGTATCGCGGGTGAGGTGCGGCACATCGCACGGGCGGCCTGACACTGCGAATGTCACCACGGCGTGACATTCGAGCATCCCTTCGTTACTTCCCTGCCACGGTGTCTGGTTAGACTCCAATGCAAGCGCAAGCACCTGACTTGCCCGGCATAACAACAAGAAAGGCTCCTATCGATGAATGCGATCACCCGACTTGCCACCGTCGTTTCCCTTGCCTCGCTGTTTCCCCTGAGCGCCCTGGCCGATAACCCCGGCACCGTGGAAGTCCTGCACTGGTGGACCTCCGGCGGCGAAGCCCGTGCGGTGGAAACCCTCAAGCAGCAGGTGCAGAAAGACGGCTTCGTGTGGAAGGACAACGCCGTCGCCGGCGGTGGTGGCGCCGCCGCCATGACCGTGCTGAAGACCCGCGCCATCTCCGGCAACCCGCCTGCCGCCGCGCAGATCAAGGGCCCGGATATCCAGGAATGGGGTGCCCTGGGCCTGCTCACCGAACTGGACGAGGTGGCCGAGGCCAACCAGTGGGACAGCCTGCTGCCGGCCAAGGTCGCCGAGATCATGAAGTACGACGGCCACTACGTCGCCGTGCCGGTCAACATCCACCGGGTCAACTGGCTGTGGATCAACCCGCAGGTGTTCGACAAGGCCGGGGCCAAGGTGCCGACCACCCTCGACGAACTCTTCGCCGCCGCCGACAAGCTCAAGGCCGCCGGCTTCATCCCCCTGGCCCATGGCGGTCAGCCGTGGCAGGACAGCACGGTATTCGAGGACATCGCCCTGAGCATCCTCGGCCCGCAGGGCTACCACGCGGCCTTCGTCGATCTCGACGAGAAGACCCTGACCGGGGCGAAGATGGTCGAGGTGTTCACCACCCTCAAGCGCCTCGGCACCTACATGGACCCCAACCGCGCCGGCCGCGACTGGAACATCGCCGCTGCCGAGGTGATCAACGGCAAGGCCGGCATGCAGATCATGGGCGACTGGGCCAAGAGCGAATGGACCGCCGCCGGCAAGGTGGCGGGCAAGGACTACCAGTGCGTGCCGTTCCCCGGGACCCAGGGCAGCTTCGCCTACAACATCGATTCGCTGGCGATGTTCAAGCTGAAGAGCGCCAACGACATCAAGGCGCAGAACGACCTGGCCAAGGTCGCCCTGGAGCCGGAGTTCCAGACCGTGTTCAACCAGAACAAGGGCTCGCTGCCGGTGCGCCAGGACATGGACATGAGCCAGTTCGACGCCTGCACGCAGAAGTCGTCGGCGGACTTCAAGGAAGCGGCCAAGGGTGACGGGCTGCAGCCGAGCATGGCGCACAACATGGCCACGACCCTGGCGGTGCAGGGGGCGATCTTCGATGTGGTGACCAACTTCCTCAATGATCCGGGGGCGTCGCCGGAGACGGCGGTGAAGCAACTGGATTCGGCGATCAAGTCGGCCAAGTAGCAAGCGGCCTACGCGGTCCTTGTGGGAGCGGGTTCACCTGCGATGGCGTCAGTGAATTCACCACCGTAATCGCGGCGGTCCGGCGTCCCGGTAAACCCGCTCCCACACGGTCCTCGCCAGACCAAAGCATCATCTTCTGGCACACCGGAGATCCCCGATCATGACCACTGCAATCGCCCAACGGCGAGCCTCCCCCCTGGACGCTCTCCAGCGCTGGCTGCCGAAACTGGTCCTGGCCCCGAGCATGCTGATCGTGCTCGTCGGCTTCTACGGCTACATCCTCTGGACCTTCCTGCTGTCCTTCACCAACTCCAGCTTCATGCCCAGCTACAAGTGGGTGGGTCTGGCCCAGTACGCGCGGCTGATGGACAACGACCGCTGGTGGGTGGCGAGCAAGAACCTGCTGGTGTTCGGCGGCCTGTTCATCGCCATCAGCCTGGTCGTCGGCGTGATCCTGGCGGTGTTGCTGGACCAGCGCATCCGCCGCGAAGGCTTTATCCGCACGATCTACCTGTACCCCATGGCGCTGTCGATGATCGTCACCGGCACCGCCTGGAAATGGCTGCTCAACCCCGGCCTGGGCCTGGACAAGCTGCTGCGTGACTGGGGCTGGGAGGGCTTTCGCTTCGACTGGCTGGTGGACCCGGACCGGGTGGTCTATTGCCTGGTGATCGCCGCCGTGTGGCAGGCCTCGGGCTTCGTCATGGCGCTGTTCCTCGCCGGCCTGCGCGGGGTCGATTCGTCCATCGTGCGCGCCGCCCAGGTCGACGGCGCGAGCCTGCCGACCATCTACCTGCGCATCGTCCTGCCGAGCCTGCGCCCGGTGTTCTTCAGCGCACTGATGATCCTCGCCCATATCGCGATCAAGAGCTTCGACCTGGTCGCCGCCATGACCGCCGGCGGCCCTGGCTACGCGTCCGACCTGCCGGCGATGTTCATGTACTCCTTCACCTTCAGCCGTGGCCAGATGGGCATGGGCTCGGCCAGCGCGATCCTCATGCTCGGGGCGATCCTGGCGATCCTGGTGCCGTACCTGTACTCGGAATTGCGAGGCAAGCGCCATGACTAGAGTTTCCCGCGTTGCCATCTACGCGACGTTGCTGGCCGCCTGCGCGGTGTACCTGATCCCGTTGCTGGTGATGCTCCTGACCAGCTTCAAGACCCCGGACGACATCCGCACCGGCAACCTGCTGAGCTGGCCCGAGGTGGTGACCGGCATCGGCTGGATCAAGGCCTGGGACACGGTGGGCGGCTACTTCTGGAACTCGGTGAAGATCACCGTGCCGGCGGTGCTGATTTCCACCTTGCTCGGTGCACTCAACGGCTACGTGCTGTCGATGTGGCGCTTCCGTGGCTCGCAACTGTTCTTCGGCCTGCTGCTGTTCGGCTGCTTCCTGCCGTTCCAGACCGTGCTGCTGCCGGCCTCTTTCACCCTCGGCAAGCTCGGCCTGGCCAGCACCACCACCGGCCTGGTACTGGTGCACATCGTCTACGGCCTGGCCTTCACCACGCTGTTCTTCCGCAACTACTACTGCAGCGTGCCGGAGGCCCTGGTGCGGGCGGCGCGGCTGGACGGGGCGGGGTTCTTCACCATCTTCGGGCGGATCCTGCTGCCCATGTCGGTGCCGATCATCATGGTCTGCCTGATCTGGCAGTTCACCCAGATCTGGAACGACTTCCTGTTCGGCGTGGTGTTCGCCAGCGGCGACGCGCAACCGATCACCGTGGCCCTGAACAACCTGGTCAACACCAGCACCGGGGTCAAGGAATACAACGTCGACATGGCCGCGGCGATGATCGCCGGCCTGCCGACCCTGCTGGTCTATGTCCTCGCGGGCAAATACTTCCTGCGCGGGCTCACTGCCGGCGCGGTCAAGGGGTGAAGCATGGCAACGCTTGAACTGCGCAACGTCAAAAAGAGCTACGGCAGCGGCCTGCCGGATACCTTGAAGAACATCGAGCTGAAGATCGACTCCGGGGAATTCCTGATCCTGGTCGGCCCCTCCGGCTGCGGCAAATCCACCCTGATGAACTGCATCGCCGGGCTGGAGGACATCAGTGGCGGCGCGATCCTGGTGGACGACGCCGACATCAGCGGCATGAGCCCCAAGGACCGCGACATTGCCATGGTGTTCCAGTCCTACGCGCTGTACCCGACCATGAGCGTGCGCGACAACATCGCCTTCGGCCTGAAGATCCGCAAGATGCCGGCGGCGGCCATCGACGAGGAGGTGGCGCGGGTCGCGCGCCTGCTGCAGATCGAGCACCTGCTGGCGCGCAAGCCCGGCCAGCTTTCCGGTGGCCAGCAGCAGCGGGTGGCCATGGGCCGGGCGCTGGCGCGGCGGCCGAAGATCTACCTGTTCGACGAGCCGCTGTCGAACCTCGACGCCAAGCTGCGGGTGGAGATGCGCACCGAGATCAAGCTGATGCACCAGCGCCTGAAGACCACCACGGTGTACGTGACCCACGACCAGATCGAGGCCATGACCCTGGGCGACAAGGTGGCCGTGATGAAGGACGGGCTGATCCAGCAGTTCGGCACGCCGCAGCAGATCTACAACGACCCGGCCAACCTGTTCGTCGCCAGCTTCATCGGTTCGCCGCCGATGAACTTCATCCCCCTGCGCCTGCAACGTCGCGAAGGGCGCCTGGTGGCGTTGCTCGACAGCGGCCAGGCGCGCTGCGAGCTGCCACTGGGGCTCAGCGAGGCGGGTCTGGAGGATCGCGACGTGATCCTCGGCATCCGCCCGGAACAGATCGGCCTGGCGCCTGCCGAGGCCAACGGTCTGCCGAGCGTGCGTGCCGAGGTGCAGATCACCGAGCCCACCGGGCCGGACCTGCTGCTGTTCGTCACCCTCAACCAGACCAAGGTCTGCTGCCGCCTGCCGCCGGATGTCCCGGCGCGGGTCGGCGACAGCCTGACCCTGCAATTCGATCCGGCCCGGGTGCTGCTGTTCGACGCCGCCAGCGGCGAACGCCTTGGTCGGATCGGCAGTCCGCGGGCGGCGGGCAATGTGGCGCAGTTCAAGGGCCGCTGAACCTTTGCCGCCGTGCATGAATCACCATCGATAACAAGAAACGAGGAAATAACGGATGGAGTACTTCAAGCGCAGTCTGGGATTGAGTCCGCTGGCCTTGCTGGTGGCGGTGACGAGCAATTCGGCCCTGGGCGCCGGGGCCTTCGACCCCTCGTCGAAATGGATGAGCGGCGACTGGGGCGGCACACGCACCGAGCTGCTGGAAAAGGGCTACGACTTCACCCTCGACTATGTTGGCGAGGCGGCGACCAACCTGCATGGCGGCTACAACGACGACAGGACGGCGCGCTGGAGCGACCAGTTCGCCCTCGGCATGAAGCTCGACCTGCAGAAGATCCTTGGCTGGAACGACGCCGAGTTCAAGCTGGCGATCACCGAGCGCAGCGGGCGCAACCTGTCCAACGACCGCATCAGCGACCCGCGCGCCGGGCAGTTCAGCTCGGTGCAGGAAGTCTGGGGCCGCGGCCAGACCTGGCGGCTGACGCAGCTGTGGGTCAAGCAGAAGTACTTCGACGGTGCGCTGGACGTGAAGGTCGGGCGCTTCGGTGAAGGCGAGGACTTCAACAGCTTTCCCTGCGACTTCCAGAACCTGGCGTTCTGCGGCTCGCAGGTGGGCAACTGGGTGGGCGGCATCTGGTACAACTGGCCGGTGAGCCAGTGGGCCATGCGGGTGAAATACAACATCACGCCGGAGTTCTTCGCCCAGGTCGGGGTCTACGAGCAGAACCCTTCCAACCTGGAAACGGGCAACGGCTTCAAGCTCAGCGGCAGCGGCACCAAGGGCATGATCCTGCCGGTGGAGCTGGTGTGGGCGCCGCAGGTCAATGGCCTGCCGGGCGAGTACCGCCTGGGCTACTACTACAGCACGGCCAAGGCCGAGGACATCGAGGACCCGTCGCAGACCCATTCGAGCAAGCATGGTTGGTGGGTGGTGGCGCAGCAGCAAGTCACCGCGCACAACGGCGATGCCAACCGCGGGCTGAGCCTGTTCGCCAACTTCACCGTGCACGACAAGGCCACCAACGTGGTGGACAACTATCAGCAGGTCGGGCTGGTGTACAAGGGCGCGTTCGATGGGCGGCCAAAGGATGACATCGGCTTCGGCGTGGCGCGGATCCACGTCAATGACGATGTGAAGAAGCGTGCGGAGCTGCTCAATGCGGCAAGTGGCATCGACGACTACGACAACCCGGGTTTCGTGCCGATCCAGCGCACGGAGTACAACGCCGAGCTGTACTACGGCTTTCATGTCACCAACTGGCTGACGGTGCGGCCGAACCTGCAGTACATCAAGAGCCCGGGGGCGGTGGACGAGGTGGACAACGCGCTGGTCGCGGGGGTGAAGATTCAGACGTCGTTCTGAATCGTTCTTGTAGTAAGTTTACAAACCTGGAAAGGCTGACGCGGACTCTGTAGGAGCGGGTTCACCCGCGATTGCGATGTTGGATTCACTACTGCAATCGCGGCTGTCCGGCGTCCCGGTGAACCCGCTCCCACAAAGTCCATGCGCGTCGCTTAGCCCAACTCATCATCCAGCGGATACCGACTGGCATTCAGGCTTTCCTTGATCTTCCTCAGGTGCGGCTGGAAATCCGCGCCGCGGCGCAAGGTCATCCCGGTGGCCAGCACATCCAGCACCGTCAGCTGGATGATCCGCGACGTCATCGGCATATAGATGTCGGTATCTTCCGGCAACGGAATGTTCAGGCTCAGGCTGCTGGCAGTGGCCAGCGGCGAGTTGGCGGCGGTCAGGGCCAGCACCGAGGCGCCGTTGTCCCGCGCCAGGCGCGCCACCTCCACCAGCTCGCGGGTACGCCCGGTGTAGGAAATGATCACGAACAGGTCGCCGGTATGCGCCACCGACGCCAGCATGCGCTGCATCAGCACGTCGGCATGGGCCGACACCGCCAGGTTGAAGCGGAAGAACTTGTGCTGTGCATCCAGGGCCACCGGCGCCGAGGCGCCGAGGCCGAAGAAATGGATCTGGCGGGCCTGGATCAACAGGTCCACGGCGCGGCTGATCAGCGCCGGGTCGAGTTGCTGGCAGGCAGTGTCGAGGGAGGCGATGGTGCTGCCGAAGATCTTCTGCGTGTAGGCGGCCGGCGCGTCGTCGGCTTCCACCGCCCGGCTGACGTAGGCGGCGCCGCTGGCCAGGCTCTGCGCCAGTTGCAGCTTGAGTTCCGGATAGCCGCTGACCCCGAACGAGCGGCAGAAACGGTTGACCGTCGGTTCGCTGACCTTGGCCGCCTGGGCCAGCGCAGCGATGCTGAAGCGGGTCGATTGCTGGGGGTTGCGGAGGATGACTTCGGCGACTTTGCGCTCTGCCTTGTTCAGCTCGTCGAGACGGCCCTGGATCTGTTCCAGGAGGTTTCGCACGCGGTCCATGGGGGTTCCTTCGGTCGGGGAGTCGGCCGATTCGCGCGAGCGCGGGCCGTGGTCACAAGGTCGTATCCTACTGATGGCATGGTTACTGCACCACTTGTATCTGCCAGAGCCGCCAGATGTTGTGGTTTTTACTACATTTGTTCTTGATAACTACAGTCGAAAACGGTATTTCTACAACCACTTGGTAAAAGAACCTACATCATGTCTTCGATCCCGGTTGAGCCCTGCACCTTTGCCCTGTTCGGCGCCCTTGGCGACCTGGCGTTGCGCAAGCTGTTCCCGGCCCTCTATCAACTGGACCGCAGCGAGTTGCTTCACCCGCAGACTCGCTTGCTGGCCCTGGCCCGCGAGGCTGGCAGCGAGCAGCAGCACCTGGCGGCGATCGAGGCGCATCTGCATGAGTTCGTTGCCTCCGGTGATATCGAGGTCAGCGTCCTGCAGCGTTTTCTGGCGCGGCTTAGCTACCTGCACATGGATTTCCTCGATGCCCAGGCCTACCCGGCGCTGGCCGAGGCGGTTACCGCAGACGCACCGCTGATCGCCTATTTCGCCACGCCGGCGGCGGTCTACGGTGGCATCTGCGAGAACCTGGCCAGGGTCGGCCTGGCCGAGCGCACCCGGGTGGTGCTGGAGAAGCCCATCGGCCACGACCTGGAGTCGTCGCGGCGGGTCAACGACGCGGTGGCGCAGTTCTTCCCGGAAAACCGCATCTATCGCATCGACCATTACCTGGGCAAGGAAACGGTGCAGAACCTTATCGCGCTGCGATTCGCCAACAGCCTGTTCGAAACCCAGTGGAACCAGACCTCGATCTCCCATGTGGAAATCACCGTCGCCGAGAAGGTCGGCATCGAAGGGCGCTGGGGCTACTTCGACAAGGCCGGGCAATTGCGCGACATGATCCAGAACCACCTGCTGCAACTGCTCTGCCTGATCGCCATGGACCCGCCCAGCGACCTCTCCGCCGACAGCATCCGCGACGAGAAGGTCAAGGTGCTAAAGGCCCTGGCACCGATCAGCGGCGAGGGCCTGGGCACTCGTGTGGTGCGTGGCCAGTACATCGCGGGGCACAGCGACGGCCGGGCGCTGCCGGGTTACCTGGACGAAGACAACGCCAACACCCACAGCGACACCGAGACCTTCGTCGCCCTGCGCGCCGATATCCGCAACTGGCGCTGGGCCGGGGTGCCGTTCTACCTGCGCACGGGCAAGCGCATGCCGCAGAAGCTGTCGCAGATCGTCATCCATTTCAAGGAACCGCAGCACTACATCTTCGCGGCGGAACAGCGTTTGCAGATCGGCAACAAGCTGATCATCCGCCTGCAGCCCGACGAGGGCATTTCGCTGCGGGTGATGACCAAGGAGCAAGGGCTGGACAAGGGCATGCAGCTGCGCAGCAGCCCGCTGCAACTGAATTTCTCCGACAGCACCTTTCGCAGCGCGCGGATCCCCGACGCCTACGAGCGGTTGTTGCTGGAGGTGATGCGTGGCAACCAGAACCTGTTTGTACGCAAGGATGAAATCGAATACGCGTGGAAATGGTGCGACCAGCTGATCGCCGGCTGGAAGCAATCCGGCGAGGCGCCACGGCCGTACGCGGCGGGCACCTGGGGACCGGTGGCAGCGGTCGCACTGATAACCCGCGATGGGAGGTCTTGGTATGGCGATATCTGAATTGCAGTGGCCGGCGATGGTCACCGCGCTTGAACTGAAGAATGCCGAGCAGTTGGCCAGGCGCCTGGCCACGGACGTTGCCGAGCAACTGCGGGCAGCGATCGCGGCGAAGGGCGGGGCGGTGCTGGTGGTGTCCGGTGGGCGCAGTCCGGTGGCGTTCTTCCAGGCCCTGGCGCAGGAGGCGCTGGACTGGTCGAAGGTGACGGTCAGTCTTGCCGACGAACGCTGGGTGCCGGTGGAACATGCCGACAGCAACGAAGGCCTGCTGCGCCGCCATCTGCTTCAGGGCAAGGCGGCAAAGGCGCGGTTCTTCGGCCTCTACCGCAATGCGGCCAGCCTGGATGCCACCGCGCTGGCGACCGACCAGGCCCTGGCGGATCTGCCGCCGATCGATGTGCTGGTGCTGGGCATGGGTGACGACGGGCACACCGCTTCGCTGTTCCCCGGCAGTCCCAACCTGCAACAGGGCCTGCAGGCCGATGGCGAGCGTCGCTGCCTGCCGATGCTGGCGCCGAGCGTGCCGCATCAGCGCCTGAGCCTGACCCGGCGACTGTTGGCCGCGGCCGGATTCACCGCCTTGTCCGTGCAAGGTGCCGGCAAACTCGCTACCCTGCGCGCCGCGCTGGCCGGCGACGACCTGGCGCAGATGCCGATTCGCGCCTTTCTTCACGACCCTTTGCGCATCTACTGGTGCCCATGAGCCAAGGACCCCTGTCATGACCACCCTCGAACGCCAGAAGCCATTGCTGACCATGGCTGAAAAAATCACCCGGATCGATGCGATCTGCGGCCAGGCGCGCATCCTTCCCGTGATCACCATCGCCCGTGAGGCCGATATCCTGCCGCTGGCCGACGCCCTGGCCGCCGGCGGCATCCGCACCCTGGAAGTGACCCTGCGCTCCGAGCACGGCCTCAAGGCCATCAAGCTCCTGCGCGAGCAGCGGCCGGAGCTATGCGTCGGCGCGGGAACGGTGCTCGATCGCGCGCAGTTCGACGCGGTGGAGGCGGCGGGGGCGCAGTTCGTGGTCACGCCAGGGGTGACCCGGGAAATCCTCCAGGCCGGCGTCGACAGCGATATCCCGCTGCTGCCGGGGATCTGCACGCCCTCGGAAATCATGATGGGCTATGCCATGGGCTACCGGCGCTTCAAGCTGTTCCCGGCTGAGATCAGCGGTGGCGTGGCGGCGATCAAGGCCTTTGCCGGACCCTTCGCCGACGTGCGTTTCTGCCCCACCGGCGGGGTCAAGCCGAGCAACCTGCACAGCTACATGAGCCTGCCCAACGTCATGTGCGTCGGCGGCACCTGGATGCTCGACAGTGGCTGGATCAGGAATGGCGACTGGGCCGCGGTGGAAAAATGCAGCGCCGAGGCGATGGCGATGTTCGACGAATAACCATTACGTTGTGTGCTTCACGGCTGTTCGGGGCGCTTGGTCGGCGCCCCCTTTTTTTGCCCGTTGCATGGAGCCCGGACAGCACCCTCGCAGGCACAAAAAAGCCCGCATCTTGCGATGCGGGCTTTCTCGTTCAGCGGAAGGCGCTTAGGCCGCCTTCGCCGCCTGCTGGCTCAGCGAGCGGTTCAGCGCACTGAACAGCGCCTTGAAGCTGGCAGTGGTGATGTTTTCATCGATGCCCACGCCATGCACCGGACGACCACCGGCGACGCGCAGTTCGATGTACGCCGCCGCCTTGGCATTGGTGCCGGCGCCGATGGCGTGTTCGTTGTAGTCCATGATTTCCACGGCAACCGGCAAGCCGGCTACCAGGGCTTCCAGGGCGCCGTTGCCCTTGCCGCGCCAGTGCAGGGTGGTCTCGCCTTCGCCGGAAACTTCCACTTCCACGGCGCTGTGGCCGTTCTCTTCCTGCAGGCGATGGCTGACCAGCGCATACGGCGAGTTGGCTTGCAGGTACTCGCGCTGCAGCAACTTGTAGATCTGCTGGGCGGTCATTTCCAGGCCGAGGCGATCGGTTTCACCCTGCACAACCTGGCTGAACTCGATCTGCATGCGACGTGGCAGGCTGATGCCGTATTCCTGTTCCAGCAGGTAGGTGATACCGCCCTTGCCCGACTGGCTGTTGACGCGGATCACCGCCTCGTAGCTGCGGCCGATGTCGGCCGGGTCGATCGGCAGGTACGGCACTTCCCACAGGGTGCCTTCCTTCTGTTGGGCGAAGCCCTTGCGGATGGCGTCCTGGTGCGAGCCGGAGAACGCGGTGTGGACCAGGTCGCCGACGTACGGGTGGCGCGGGTGCACCGGCAGCTGGTTGCACTCTTCGACCACCTTGCGCACGCCGTCGATGTCGGAGAAGTCCAGCTCGGGGTCGATGCCCTGGGTGTAGAGGTTCAGGGCCAGGGTCACCAGGTCGACGTTGCCGGTACGCTCGCCGTTGCCGAACAGGCAGCCTTCGGCACGGTCGGCGCCGGCCATCAGGCCCAGTTCGGTGGCGGCGATGCCGGTGCCGCGATCGTTGTGGCAGTGCAGGCTGATGATCACGCTGTCACGACGGCTGACGTTGCGGCAGAACCATTCGATCTGGTCGGCGTAGACGTTCGGCGTCGAGACTTCGACGGTGGCCGGCAGGTTGAGGATGATCTTGTGCTCGGGCGTCGGGTTCCAGACCTCGATGACCGCGTCGCAGACTTCCTTGGCGAATTCCATTTCAGTGGCGCTGAAGGTTTCCGGCGAGTACTGGAAGGTCCACTGGGTTTCCGGTTGCTGGGCAGCGTACTTGACGAACAGCTTGGCCGCGTTCACCGCGATGTCCTTCACGCCTTGCTTGTCCTGGTTGAAGACGATGCGGCGGAACGACGGGCTGGTGGCGTTGTACAGATGGACGATGGCCTTCTTGGCGCCGCGCAGGGACTCGAAAGTGCGCGAGATCAGGTCTTCGCGGGCCTGGGTCAGGACCTGGATGGTGGTGTCGTCAGGGATGTGGCCGTCTTCGATCAGGGTGCGGACGAAGTCGAAGTCGGTCTGCGAGGCGGACGGGAACGAGGCTTCGATTTCCTTCACGCCCACGCTGACCAGGGTCTTCCAGAAGCGCAGTTTCTTTTCCGAGTCCATTGGCTCGATCAGCGACTGGTTGCCGTCGCGCAGGTCGGAGCTGCACCAGATCGGCGCCTGGGTGATGGTCTTCGACGGCCAGGTACGGTCAGGCAAGTCGATGGTCGGGAAAGCGCGGTACTTCTTCGAAGGGTCTTTGAGCATGGACATGAGAGCAATCCTTTAATGCGGCCTGGAACGGGCCTGCCGAAACTGGAAAAATTTGGAATGGGCGAGGCGACGCGATTCAGCTTGGTAGTCGTGCACTGACCAGGCAAAGGCTGCGGTGTTGGCGAAGGCGGATAAGCATTTCAAAGGTTTTCATGCCCTCAACCCTACCCAGTGGGGTGAAAGATGGCAAGCACCGCGAAATAATTGATAGAAATGTGCGTAAACGGCGATTTACCAGCATTTAATCTCGCTTCCAAACGAAAAAGACCGCGCCAGTTGCGCGGTCTTTTTGATTGGCGCAACCGCGCCGCCTGGCTTGTCGCTCAGGGCTGGAAGGCACCGATGAAAATCGCCGGGTCGACCCGCGCATCGTTGAGGCTGATGTTCCAGTGCATGTGCGGCCCGGTGGCACGCCCAGTGGAACCGACCTTGCCGACCACCGCGCCGCGGGTCAGGACCTGGCCCGGCTTCACGTCGATCTTCGACAGGTGGCAGAACATGCTGATGAAGCCCTGGCCGTGGTCGACGAACACCGTGTTGCCGTTGAAGAAATAGTTGCCGGTGAGGATCACCTTGCCGTTGGCCGGGGTCTTGATCGGCGTGCCGGCGGGCACGGCGAAGTCCAGTCCGGAATGCGGGTTGCGTTCCTCGCCGTTGAAGAAGCGGCGCACGCCGAAGCGGCTCGACAACGGGCCGTTGACCGGCTTGTCGAGGATCAGGTTGCTCGGCGTGCCCGGGCTGAAGCTGCGGTAGGCCTTGATCTGCTCGGCCAGCTCGGCGTCGATGCGCTTGAGATCGGCCGGGTTCGGGTTGACCTGGCGCTGGTTCTTCAGGGTGATGTGCTGTTCCTGGTACTTCTTGCTGCCCACCGTGAAGCTCAGGCTGCGACCGCCCTGGGTCAGGGTCGCGGTGCCGGGCTTCTGGGTCAGTGGCAGGCCGACGATGGCCAGCCAGTTGGCACCTTCCTTCACCACCAGCACCGGCTTGCCATCGAAGCGCGCGGTCAGCGGCAGGGCGGACGGGCCGAGGTCGACCACGGCGACGCCGCCCGGCACCGGCTTGTTCAGTTGGCGGGTGATGTAGCTGGCGTGGGCGCTGCCGGCGAAGGTCAGGCAGAGCAGGAACAAAGAAACGAGCAGTCGTGGCATGTGTCAGTCCAGGAGGGAAAGCGTGACCGGGGTCTGGTGGTTGTCCTCGACCCGCACCAGCAGTTCGCCTTCGCCGAGTCGGGCTTTCAGGCGCTGGCCGTTCTGCGTTTGCGCAGCGCTGCGAATCGCCTGGCCGCGTTCGTCGAGGAGGATGCTGTAGCCGCGGCCGAGGGTCGCCAGCGGGCTGACCACTTCGAGCATCTGCACCTGGGCCTGGAGGCGCTGGCGACGGTCCTTGAGGGTGTCGCGCATGGCTTTGGGCAGGCGTTCGGCGAGGTTGTCCAGACGCTGCTTGAGCAGGGCCAGGGTGCGCCCCGGATGCTGCGCGGCGAGGCGCGTGTCGAGGCGCGCCAGGCGCTCGCGGCGCTGGTTGAGGCGCTGCTCGAAGGCGCGGCGCAGGCGCATGTCGAGGTCGTCGAGACGCTGGGCCTGCTGGCGCAGGCGCTCGCCAGGGTGACGCAGGCGGCGGGCCAGGCCATCGAGGCGCAGGCGGTCGTGGGCCAGGCGGTTCTGCATGCGCAGCAGCAGGCGGCGCTGCAGGCTTTCCAGGCGCCGTTGCAGGTCGCTGCTGTCCGGCGCCAGCAACTCGGCGGCGGCGGACGGGGTAGGGGCACGGACGTCGGCGACGAAGTCACTGATGGACACGTCGGTCTCGTGGCCGACGGCGCTGACGATCGGCGTCACGCAGGCGGCAATGGCGCGGGCCACGGCTTCCTCGTTGAAGCACCAGAGGTCTTCCAGCGAACCGCCGCCACGGGCCAGGATCAGCGCGTCGAAGCCCTGGGCATCGGCCTTCTGGATGGCGCGGACGATCTGGCCGATGGCCTCGCGGCCCTGCACGGCGGTGGGCAGCAGGTTCAGCTCGACCTGCGGTGCGCGGCGGCGGAACACGCTGATGATGTCGCGGATCACCGCGCCGGTGGGCGAGCTGATGATACCGATGCGCTGCGGATGGGCGGGCAGTGCGCGCTTGCGCTCGGCGGCGAACAGGCCCTCCGCGCCGAGCTTTTCCTTCAGCGCCTCGAAGGCCAGGCGCAGGGCGCCGTCGCCGGCCGGCTCGACGGTGTCGAGGATCAGCTGGTAGTCGCCGCGTCCTTCGAACAGCGAGACCTTGCCACGCACCTTGACCGCCAACCCGTCGCGCAGGGCCTGGCGGACCCGTGCAGCGTTGTTGCGGAACAACGCGCAGCGCACCTGGGCACCGCTGTCCTTCAGGGTGAAATAGACATGGCCGGAGGCAGGACGGGCGAGGTTGGATATCTCGCCCTCGACCCAGATGCTGCTGAAGACATCTTCCAGCAGCACGCGGGCGCGGCCGTTGAGTTGGCTGACGGTGAGCACTTCACGGTCGAGGCCGAGGCGTTCGAAAGGGTCTCTGATCATGGGGCGGCACTATAAAGGATCGTGGATGGGGTGTCCTGTCTCTGCGGATCATCGATGCTCGCAGGTGCGGCTGCCGTTACGGCCCACCAGTGCGCCCTCGCGTATGCGCCGCACATTGTCGTTGAGCACCTTGTAGAAGAAGTTGCGATACAGCCAGCCTTTCACTCCGCTCAGGTTGGTCTTGTGCTCGCGGTAGAAATCGTCCGGTGAGGCATACAGGCCCAGTGTCCGGGCGATGCCTTCACGCTGGATATAGGTGTCGCGCCCGGTCCACTGCACCGCTGGTTCGGCCAGCGACGGGGTTGCCACGGCGTAGCCGAGGAACGCGTGCTGGCAGTTGCTGAACCTGTTTTGAACTGCCCGCAGGTATTGCTGGTCGAGGATCACGCCTTCCAGAACGACCCACTGCTCGTGCAGTTTCACTTCGACCCAGGTGTGGAGGATTTCCCGTTGCGCCATGAAATAGACGAACGCGGTCATCGCGCCTTTCTGCAGGCGCTTGTCGATGGTGAAGGCACGCAGCCGGCAGGGAATGCCGAGGGCGCGGAGCAGGGCCATCAACAGGCTCGACTTGGTGTTGCAGTGACCCAGGCCCTCGTCGAGGATCGCCGAGGCGGGCAGGCTGTCAGCGCCGGTGTTGTAACCGAAGAGGATCTCGTCGCGGCAGAACTCATAGACGGCTCGCGCCGCCTGCTCCACCGGAAGTTGGCGCCAGCCGCGGCTGTCGATGAGACGGGTAATGACCGGGGCGTCGAAATCCAATATCCCGGTGCGTTGCAAAAAGTCCTGATCCTGTTGCATGGCAAAGCCTCCGTGTTTTTGCCTAGGTTGGACCCTGTAGCTACTTCAGGGTCAAGGACGCTGCTCATGCATATGACCGAGGAATTGCCTGACCAACTGCCCGGCATCGCGCCGGTAGGCAATGGCAACCGTACTGATGCAGCCCTCATCGGCCAAGGGGACGAAGCGTAGCGACGTCGGGGCGATGTCCTGCATGCAACGGGGCAGCAGCGCGACGCCGAATCCCGCCTGGATCAGTTGCAACTGGGTGGTCTTGCGCGACACCACCCGCGCCGGGCGCGGGAAGAAGCCGGCGGCCATGCACAGCTCCGCCGAGAGGTAGCTGAGGCCGCCACGCTGGCGATGGGGGATGGAGATGAAGGCTTCTTCGCGCAGGTCGGCCAGGCGCACGCTTTCCCGTCCCGCCAATCGATGGCTGTCGGCAACGGCCAGCAACAGCGGTTCGGCCAGCAGCGGTTCGACGCATAGCCCCTCGTGCTGGCGCAGTACCGGCAAGCGCAGCAGGCCGATATCCAGGCGACCTTCGGCCAGCTCTTCGAGCTGGCCTTCCGAGGAAAGCTGGGCTATCTCCATGGACACGCCTTCGTTGTCATGCAGGTAGCCACTGACCCGCTGTAGCAGGGCGCCAGTCAGCGGCACCGTGCTGGAATGGCTCAGGCGCAGGCTGCCGCGCAGGCCCTGGCCGACGGCGCGGGCGAGGTCGCCGGCCTTTTCCAGGTCTTGCAGCAGATTGCGTGCCCGCAGCAGGAATGCGCTTCCGGCAGCGGTCAGGCGCGGCTGGCGGGCGGTGCGTTCGAACAGCGGGGTGTCGAGTTGCTGTTCCAGCTCGCGGATCTGCCGGCTCAGTGCCGACTGGGCGATATAGAGGCGCTCGGCGGCGGCACTGAAGCTGCCGCTCTCGGCGATTTCGACGAAGTAGCGCAATTGGCGGGTGGAGATCATGAGCTATGCCGTTTCGAGATGGCTGATGGCAAAATTGCATATTAGTCGGCATGGCTCCCCGCTGGCTAAGGTGCGTTGAAAACATTGAAGGTGCTGCCCGGATGCTCTCGAACCTGTTCGCCCAACTGCCGTTTTCATCCCTCGAATGGCTGCCCATCCTGCTGGGCATCGCCGCCGCCTACGTGGTCTTCGGCATCGCCGGCTTCGGTACCGCGCTGGTGGCCGGGCCGATCCTGATCAACTTCATGCCGCTGTCGCGGATCATCCCGCTGCTGGTGTTGCTGGACTTCGTCGCCGCCTTCGGCAACTGGCTGCCGGCGCGCAAGGCGGTGAGCAAGGGCGAACTGCTGCGCCTGCTGCCGTTCATGGCGCTGGGTTGCACGCTGGGCGTGGTGTTCCTTCTCAAACTGCATGCCGATGTGCTGATGCTGCTGATGGGCCTGTTCGTCAGCGCCTACGCGCTGTACAGCCTGGCGGTGAAGGTCAAGCCGGCGAACCTGGCACCCGCCTGGTCGGTGCCGGCGGGAACCGTGGGCGGGCTGTTCGGCGCCTTGTTCGGTAGCGGCGGCTTCCTTTATGCGCTGTACCTCAACGCCCGGCTGGACTCCACCGAGCAGGCGCGGGCTACCCAGAGTGCGCTGATCAGCTGCAGTACCGTGGTGCGCCTGAGCCTGTTCCTGATTGCCGGGGTCTATGCCGACCTGCCGCTGCTGCTGTTGGCGGTGTGCCTGCTGCCGATGATGTTCCTCGGCCTGCGCATCGGTCGCCGCCTGACCCTGAACATGTCCAGGGAAGCCTTCGTGCGCCTGGTCACCTGGCTGGTGCTGGCCAGCGGCGTGGCTTTGATCGGTCGTTACCTGAGTCAGGTAAACTGGTGACTTTTCACCGACCCGACCGCTGTCATGATCACCCAGAGCATCATCGTTCCCCGCATGTCCTCCATTCCCGTGCACGAAGCCCGTGCCCGGGCCATCCTGCGCTGGCTGGTGCGCGAGAAGATCGTCGAGGAAGCCCTCAGCACCTGCGGCGGCACCGGCAACCGCATGGGCCACGCCATCGCCGAGGGCGCGCGCAAGATCGTCGAACGGCCCGAACTGCTGCCGTTCGGCAAGCGCGTCAATGGCCTGGAGATCGTCACCAAGCGCTGTATCTACACGCCGAACGAAGGATTTCTAGAAGAAGCGGGCTGCCCCGAGTGCCGCCAGGAGATCGGCGAAGCGCTGTTCGACAGCCTGGAAACGTGGATGCCGGCGCAGACCGACAACTTCATCTGTCCCGAATGCGCCCACGAAGACGACATCAACGGCTTCCTTTTCCTGCAGCCATGTGCCTTTTCCAACCTGGGTTTCATCTTCAACGGGTGGGCCGACGCCGGTTTCAAGCCGGCCTTTCTCGACGCCTTCGCCGACTGGCTCGACCAGCCGGTGGCCGTGGTGCGGGTGAAGCTGTCGGGCAACTGACCGAAGGCCCATCTTTACATTGAGCGAATCGGCGCGCATGAGTATAATGGCGCGCTTCCATTTTTCCCGCCCGGGAGCCCCCGCGATGCTGCGTATCAGCCAAGAAGCCCTGACCTTCGACGACATTCTCCTTGTACCTGGCTACTCCGAGGTACTGCCCAACGAAGTCAGTCTCAAGACCCGTTTGACCCGTGGCATCGAGCTGAACATTCCGTTGGTCTCCGCCGCCATGGATACCGTGACCGAAGCCCGCCTGGCCATCGCCATGGCCCAGGAAGGCGGCATCGGCATCATCCACAAGAACATGACCGTCGAGCAGCAGGCCGGCGAAGTGCGCAAGGTCAAGAAGTTCGAGGCCGGCGTGGTCAAGGACCCGATCACCATCGACGCCGACGCCACCGTGCGCGACCTGTTCGAGCTGACCCGCCTGAACAACATCTCCGGCGTACCGGTGCTGCACAACGGCGACCTGGTCGGCATCGTCACCTCCCGCGACGTGCGTTTCGAATCCCGCCTGGACATCTCCGTCCGTGACGTGATGACCCCGAAAGAGCGCCTGGTCACCGTCCGCGAGGGCGCCGACAAGAACGAAGTCCGCGAGCTGCTGCACAAGCACCGCCTGGAAAAAGTCCTGATCGTCGATGCCGACTTCGCCCTGAAGGGCATGATGACCGTCAAGGACATCGAGAAGGCCAAGGCCTACCCGCTGGCGAGCAAGGACGACCAGGGTCGCCTGCGCGTCGGTGCTGCCGTCGGTACCGGCAAGGACACCGCCGAGCGCGTTGCCGCCCTGGTTGCCGCTGGCGTTGACGTCGTCGTCGTCGACACCGCCCACGGCCACTCCAAAGGCGTGATCGACCGCGTTCGCTGGGTGAAGGAGAACTTCCCGCAGGTCCAGGTGATCGGCGGCAACATCGCCACCGGCGCTGCCGCCAAGGCCCTGGCTGAAGCCGGCGCCGACGCGGTCAAGGTCGGCATCGGCCCTGGCTCGATCTGCACCACCCGCATCGTCGCCGGTGTCGGCGTACCGCAGATCAGTGCCATCGCCAACGTCGCCGCCGCCCTCGAAGGCACCGGCGTACCTCTGATCGCCGACGGCGGCATCCGTTTCTCCGGTGACCTGTCCAAGGCCATCGTCGCCGGTGCTTCCTGCGTCATGATGGGTTCGATGTTCGCCGGTACCGAAGAAGCGCCGGGTGAAGTCGAGCTGTTCCAGGGCCGTTCCTACAAGGCGTACCGCGGCATGGGTTCGCTGGGTGCCATGGCCCAGGCGCAAGGTTCCTCCGACCGTTACTTCCAGGACTCCTCGGCCGGCGCCGAGAAGCTGGTACCGGAAGGCATCGAAGGCCGCGTACCGTACAAGGGCGCCCTGGCCGCGATCATCCACCAGCTGATGGGTGGCCTGCGTTCCTCGATGGGCTACACCGGCAGCGCCAACATCGAAGAAATGCGCACCAAGCCCGAGTTCGTGCGCATCACCGGTGCCGGCATGGCCGAGTCCCACGTGCATGACGTACAGATCACCAAGGAAGCGCCAAACTACCGCGTAGGTTGATGCTCCTGGCAACACCTTGAAGCGGGGCTGTTATCGAACAGCCCCGCGTCGTTTCCGATTACCACTGACGAGATTGAGTCATGGCCCTCGACATTCACGCTCACCGCATCCTGATTCTCGACTTCGGTTCCCAGTACACCCAGCTGATCGCTCGCCGCGTGCGCGAAATCGGCGTGTACTGCGAGCTGCACCCGTTCGACATGGACGATGAAGCGATCCGTGCCTTCAACCCGCGCGGGATCATCCTCGCCGGCGGTCCTGAGTCGGTCCACGAGGCCAACAGCCCGCGCGCGCCGCAGGCGGTGTTCGACCTGAACGTACCGGTGCTGGGCATCTGCTACGGCATGCAGACCATGGCCGAGCAGATGGGCGGCAAGGTCGAAGGTTCCGAGCTGCGCGAATTCGGTTATGCCCGCGTCGACGTGGTCGGCAAGAGCCGCCTGCTCGACGGTATCGAAGACCACGTCGATGACGACGGTGTCCTTGGCCTCGACGTGTGGATGAGCCACGGCGACAAGGTCACCCGCATGCCGGAAGACTTCCATGTCCTGGCCAGCACCCCGAGCTGCCCGATCGCCGGCATGTTCAACGATGCCCGCGGCTACTACGGCGTGCAGTTCCACCCGGAAGTGACCCACACCAAGCAGGGCGGTCGCATCCTGTCCCGCTTCATCCTCGACATCTGCGGCTGCGAAGCCCTGTGGACCGCCTCGAACATCGTCGAGGACGCGATTGCCCAGGTGCGCGAGCAAGTGGGTTCGGCCAACGTCCTGCTGGGCCTGTCCGGCGGCGTCGACTCCTCGGTGGTTGCCGCGCTGCTGCACCGCGCCATCGGCGACCAGCTGACCTGCGTCTTCGTCGACAACGGCCTGCTGCGCCTGCATGAAGGCGACCAGGTGATGGCCATGTTCAAGGAGAACATGGGCGTCAAGGTCATCCGTGCCGACGCCGAAGCGCAGTTCCTCGGCAACCTGGAAGGCGAAGCCGACCCGGAGAAGAAGCGCAAGATCATCGGTCGCACCTTCATCGACGTGTTCGATGCCGAGGCCAGCAAGCTGGAGAACATCCAGTTCCTCGCCCAGGGCACCATCTACCCTGACGTGATCGAGTCGGCCGGCGCCAAGAGCGGCAAGGCCCACGTGATCAAGTCGCACCACAACGTCGGTGGCCTGCCGGAGGAAATGAACCTCAAGCTGGTCGAGCCGCTGCGTGAGCTGTTCAAGGACGAAGTACGCAAGATCGGCCTGGAGCTGGGCCTGCCGTACGACATGGTCTACCGCCACCCGTTCCCGGGCCCGGGCCTGGGCGTGCGCATCCTCGGCGAAGTGAAGAAGGAATACGCCGACCTGCTGCGTCGTGCCGACCACATCTTCATCGAAGAACTGCGCAAGGCCGACTGGTACCACAAGACCAGCCAGGCGTTCGTGGTGTTCCAGCCGGTGAAATCGGTGGGCGTGGTCGGTGATGGCCGTCGCTACGCCTGGGTCGTGGCCCTGCGTGCCGTCGAGACCGTGGACTTCATGACCGCGCGCTGGGCGCACCTGCCGTACGAGCTGCTGGAAACCGTCAGCGGCCGGATCATCAACGAGATCGAAGGTATCTCGCGGGTGACGTACGACGTGTCGAGCAAGCCGCCGGCGACGATCGAGTGGGAGTGATCCCGCGCGCTTAGCCTGCCCCATGAAAAAGCCCGCATCGATGCGGGCTTTTTCATGGCTGGCTGTCGCGAAGCCTGCGCACTCAGGCCTTATTCACCAAGGATCTTCTGCACTCTTGCCGCGTTACCGTAGACCACGGCGTTGGCGGGAACGTCCTTGGTGACGACGGCGCCGGCGCCAATCAGGGCATTCTCACCGATGGTGATGCCCGGCAGTATCACCGCTCCCCCGCCGATGGAGGCACCTTTCTTGATCAGGGTCTTGGGAAAAGCGTCGGGATAGACTTTCGAGCGCGGGCTCTTGTCGTTGGTGAAGGTCACGTTCGGGCCTACGAACACGTTATCTTCCAGGGTAATGCCGTCGAAGATATAGATGCCGTTCTTCACGGTCACGTTGTTGCCGATCACCACGTCGTTCTCGATGAAACAGTGGGAACAGACATTCACGTTGGCGCCGATGCGAGCGCCTTTCAGTACCACGCAGAACTGCCAGACCTTGCTCCCCTCCCCGATGGCGGTGCTTTGCACATCGGCCAATGGATGCACGAAATAGCGGGTGTCTTGAGGGGATGTTTCAGTGGTCATCTTCGTTCCTTGCGCACTGGGCCTGGCACGCTGCCATCAAGGACGTGGTCCTGAATAACACCGCGAAAAATAAGGGTCTGGATGTTATCAGTGTCGTTGGTGGATGGGAATGATGACGGCCTCGCGTTCTGGTCGCCCGCGGGAATTGCTAAGTCCACGGACCAAATTCTTATACGCACATAATTCGTAGTGCTAAGTTAGCCAGACGATCGAGCAGGGAACAGGACGGCCTCTCGAACCCCGCTGCGCTGCGGGACACGTGGATAACCGGACTGAAATCGTGCCATGCGATGTTCAGCGTCATTCCCAGACCACCACACACTGAAAGGAATCATCATGTCGCAACGTCCTCAATTCGGCTGTGCCTGCTGTACACCCAACATGCTCCCGCGCTTCGAGAACGGTCCGGAAGCCTGGCAGGCCTTGCTTGCCGAGGCCGAGTCACTGACGCCCCATGGCGGCCAGCAAGCGGTGATTTTCCATGGCGGGCATATCTACCCTGATCCCGAGCGGCCGGGGCAGAAGGTCGCGGCCATCGGCATCGCCCAGGGTGAGGTGAAGGCCAGCGGTTCGCTCGATGATGTGCGCAAGGCGATGCAGCAGTACCAGCCGGTCGATCGTCCGCTGGCAGCCGGGGAGACCCTGCTGCCAGGCTTGATCGATGCACATGCGCACCTGATGTCCAGTGCCTTGATCGCCGATTGGACCGACCTGTCGCCGATCAAGAAGGATCAGCGCCTGAATACGGAATACAACCTGGAGAAGATCAAGGAGCTGATTGCCGGGGCCGCCGAGAAGGTGAAAGACCAGCCCTTGAAGCAGCGCTGGGTCACGGGGTTCGGTGTCGACCCATCGCTGATGGCGGAATGGGAGGACATTACCGCCTCTACGCTGGACGACATCTGCGCGAAGGTCGGCCCCGATATCAAGGTCTTCCTGCTCAATGCGTCCGGTCATATCAGCTATGCGAACACGGCAGCCTTGAAGCTCGCCGGTCTCGATGAACAGTTCCCGGATGGCGTCCTGACTGAAACTCAGTCGGCACAGATGATCCCGAAACTTCCTCAACCGGGGGCGCTCCAGTTTTTCCACAATCTGAAGCAGATCTTCACGGAAGCGAACAAGCGCGGTATCACCACGGTATTCGATGCGAGCGTCGGGTTGGTCGGCAAGCAGTACGAAATAGGCCTGATGCGGCTGCTGGCAAAGACCCATGTACTGACGCTGCGGGTGGGCGGTGCGCTGTACGGCAGCAATGATGCCGACCTGAAGACCTGGCTGAGCTCCTACCACCCCGAGCTGGACAGTAAAGGCGACGAGCTGTTCACGCTGCGCGCGATGAAGCTGATCGCCGATGGTTCGAACCAAGGGCTTACCGGCCTGCAGAGCGAACCCTACAAGTGCTGCCACGAGCACCAGGTGCCGGGTGTCGGCGCCTATGGCCTGTTCAACTACGACCCGGTGCGCGAACTGGCCAATGTCATGGCCGATGTCTGCGCCAAGGGCTGGCCGATCCTGACCCATGCCAACGGCGACGAAGCCATCGACAACGTGCTCTCCGCCTACCAGCTGGCCCTGTGCACCGTGCCCACCGACAAGGAGCAACTGCCCGAGCCGCCGTTCAACAGTGTGCCGGCCTGGGCCAACCAGCGTCATCGCATCGAGCACTGCTCGCTGTTGCATGACGATGCCATCGCCCTGATGAAACGCATGGCGATCTCCCCCAGCTTCCTGATCGGCCACGTCGGTTACTGGGGGCGGGCGTTCCAGGAAACCATCCTTGGCGAAGCGCGCGCGAACATGCTCGATCGTTGCGCCTCGGCACTGAAGGGCGGCTTGCGCATCAGCCTGCACAGCGATCGTTTCGTCACCCCGTTCGGTCCGTTGCGCTACATGGAGCAGTCGATAGGCCGGGTGATGGAAGCGGTGGTGGATGAGACCCATGAGGATCAGCGCATCCTCAACAAGCACGAGCGCCTCGACGTGCACCAGGCCCTGCGCGCGGTGACCATCGATGCGGCCTGGCAATGCCACCTGGATCATCAGGTCGGTTCGCTGTTGCCGGGCAAGCAGGCCGACCTGGTAATCCTGGCCCAGGACCCGTTGCAATGGACGGCCACCGATGCCGCCGGCATGCGCGATATCCAGGTGCAGGAAACCTGGGTGAGTGGGCGCAAGGTGCATTCGGCGTAACGGCGCTTTGGAACCAGAGGCCCTGTGCGATCGGGGCTTCTGCTGCTTTCGCCGCTGCCTGGATGAGCTCAGGGGCTGACGGAAGGCCCTTGAGCGTGTATCGATTGAGAGACAAACTGGCGAAACCAGAACCTGGAGTCATCACAATGGCCGCTCAAACTTCCATGCTCCACATTCGCATCGACGACAAGTTGAAAGCCGAGGCGACGGAGACATTGGCCAACGTTGGTTTGTCCGTTTCGGATGCGGTGCGGATCTTCCTGACCCGGGTTACCAAAGAGGGCGGGTTGCCGGCAGGGTTGGCCAGCGATCCCGAGGTTCATGACCAATGGTTTCGGGCCAAGGTTCGGGAGGCGCTGGAGGACACTCGTCCGTCGGTACCGCATCAGCAGGTCATGGATGAGGTGCAGGCATTGATCGACAGGAAGCGTCGTGCTCGGGCTTGAGTGGACCCAAGCTACATCGTCATTTACATGGAAGGTGCATCCACGTTGCGGATCCTGCGAGTGTTGCATGCTGCGCAGTGCTGGCCGGTACCGCAGGATCGCTGAGTGTCCTTGATGCCGAATTGATCCTTCCAGCTCAGAAACGCCCACTCAACGTCAGCACATAACGCCGCGGCTCACCGTAGAAGTTGGCGTAGTCCGAATACCCCACGGTCGAGTAGTAACGCTTGTCGAACAGGTTTTCGGCGTTCAGTGCCAGGCTCCAGTGCTCGTCCACGTCGTAATGGGCGAAGGCGTTCCACAGGCTGTAGCCGGCCTGGCTGAAGCTGTAGCTCTGGCTCTGCCCGGTCAGGTTGCCGTTGCTGTCGCGTAGCAGGGCACTGCCGCTGACGAAACTGGCACTTTGCGCGGTCACTCCGCCGCCGAGCTTGAACGCCGACCAGGCCCCCGGCAGTTGATAGGTGGCGAACAGCTTGGCCAGGTGCCTGGGCGTGAGCGAGGTGTAGTCGAGCGAGCTGGCGTTCTTTTCGATGTGGTTGTAGGTGTAGCCGAAGGTGGCCTGCAGGCGCTCCAGCACCTCACCGCTGATTTCCAGGTCGATGCCCTTGCTGGTGACTTCGCCCTCGCGCAGGAAGCAGCAACTGGCACCGGTCTGCGGGTTGCTCGATGAGCCGCTGTTCGGGTCGCGCACCGCCTCGCCCTCGCGCTTGATGTAGTAAAGCGCCACGTAGGTGTTGACCCGGCCATCCCACAGCGAGCCCTTCACACCCAGTTCATGGTTGCGCCCGGTGATCGGATCGAGCGAGCTGCCGCCCGGCAGCGGGCCGGCAAGGCGATCGGCCTGGGACTTGTAGATTTCGCTGATGCTGCCGTAGGCGGTCCATTGCGGCGTCAGGGCGTAGGTCAGGCCGGTGTAGGGCACGAACACATTGCTGTCCTCGTAGCGAGATGGCGAGACGACGCCAGTGACGGTATCGGTGTAGTCGTAGGCGTAGCGGTAGTTGGTCAGGCTGCCACCGATGAACCAGTGCAGCGGCTCGGCCAGTTGCAGGCGCAGGTTGGTGTAGAGGCCGTCGGTACGTCTTTTCGTCTGGTTGCTGCCGTTCTGCACGGCTTGTGCCTTGCGGCTCGGGTAGTCCTTGGGGTCGAAGGCGAAGATGTTCGGCACGCTGACGAATCCGCCGGTGTACAAGGGCGTGCGGGTGTCGAAGTCGTGCCACATCCAGCCGGCCACCAGGCTGTGTTCCAGGCCGAAGCTGGTGAAATTGCCGCGCAGCGACAGGTCGACCGAGCGTTCGTGGGCCCTGGCGTCCTGGTAACCCCATTCCGCGCCGCTGCCGCTACCGGTGGCGGGGTCTATCGCGCCGTTGAAGTTGTAGTAGTCGCGCTGCGTGAGCAGGCGGGTGTAGAGGGTGTCGAGGTTCAGGCTCCAGTCTTCGCCCAGTTGTTGCTTGAGGGTGGCGAAATAGCTGTTCTCGCGCTGTGTGAAGTAGTCGTCGGCACCCGCCAGGAACAGGCTGCGCGAGAGTTTCAGGTCTTCGCCGGTGCTGTAGCGGGGTAGTCCGTAGGTCTGGTCGCTGTCGCGGTAACGGCCTCGGCTCAGGCCGACGAACAGGTTGGTGCTGTCGGTCAGGTCGGCTTCCAGCACGCCGTAGAACAGGTCGTGATTGGCACTGGCGTCGTCCATGAAGGACTGCTTGTTCTGGCTGACCATGACCGCTCGGCCGCGCAGTTTGCCGTCGGCTGCCAGAGGACCGCTGATGTCCAGTTCGCTGCGATAGTCGTCCCAGCTGCCTGCCGAAGTGGTGATGCTGGCCTGGGGCTCGAAGGTCGGGCGTTTGCGCACGAAATTGACCGTTCCCCCCGGCTCGCCAGCGCCGGCGAACAGGCCGTCGGCGCCGCGCAGCACTTCAATGTGATCGAAGATCGCTGTGTCGGAATTCTTCCACACGCCATCGGCCATGGACGCCCCGCCGTCCACGCGGAAGTTGGTGATTTCAAAGCCACGGGACAGGTAGCGCGTGGACGTCAGGCTACCCTCGAACAGGCTGATGCCGGTGGTTTGCGTCATCGCCTGGGCAACAGTAGTGAGTTTCTGGTCCTCCAGGCGCTGGCGACTGATGACGCTCACGGTCTGCGGTGTGTCCTTGATCGCCTGCGGGGTCTTGCCGACGGAGACCGAGCCCGTGGTATAGGACCCGGTCGTTTCGGTGACCTCACCCAGCCCCTGGGCGTTGATGGTGCTGGGGGCCAGTACCATGGCGCTGTCTTCCGGCAGTTTCACCAGGCTGTAGCGGCCATCCGCTTCGCGCACGGCCTGCAGACCGGTACCACGCAGCAGCAATGCCAGCGCTTCTTCCACCGAGTACTGCCCGCGCAGACCCGGGGTATGCATGCCGACGGTCAGGCGGGTATCGAAGGACAACACCACCCCGGCCTGTGCGGCAAAGCCGGTCAATGCTTCGCCCAGGTCGCCTTGTCTCAGCACGTAGTCGTGGGCTGGCGCAGCCAGTGCAGCGGCAGGCCCTGCAAGCAGCAGAGACAGCGCGACGCTGGTGCGCAGATTGGGCGAGCGGCGGGGGGAGCGGGTCGATGTCATGGGGCTCTCTCAAGGAAATTCAGCCAGCAAGTGCCGGGATCACCTATGAGTCGGACAAGCGCGCGGAAAGTGTTCAGGCGTGGCGCTTTTTATGCGCTGACCACGGTCACCCAGTAGCGTGTACGCCGTTCAAGGCGCACGGGCAGGGCACTGGCGATGGCGCGCAGGACCTGCTCGGTATCGTCAAGCCTGAAGGTGCCGCTCAAGCTCAAGTCCGCCACTTCGGGGGCGCAGCGCAGCCAGCCCGGCCGATAGCGCGACAGCTCGGCGATGAAGTGCCCCAGGGGTTGGCCATTGGCAATGATCAGGCCTTTGTCCCAGGCGCCGGAGCTGCTGGCAAGCGCCTCGATCGGTCCGAAGCGCTGGCCGTCGAGCTGGCAGCCCTGAGCTTGGCCTAGCGTCAATGACTGGCCGGAGGGCAGGGTAGCGCGGGCTTGCTGCGCATGGACGTCGAGACGGCTGCCGGTAGCGAACAGGCGCACCGAGAAACGACAGCGTTGCGCGTCGACAAGCCCGTGGCGGGTCTGCACCTGGCACTGCTGCTGCGCGGGGACGTCCACCATGATTTCGCCCTGGCGCAGGTACAACCGGGGTTGTCCACCCGTCTCGTCGACATCCAGCGCAGTGTCGGTGTTGAGGTGGACAGTGGTGCCGTTTTGCAGGCGTAACCTGCGCTGCTCGCCGACACCGCTGCGGTAATCCGCCAGCCAGCTCAAGCGCGAGGTTTGCGGGTAGCTGGCTGCACCCAAGGCGGTGACGCCCAGCAGGACCACGCCCGCCTTGATCACCCGTCGCCGGCTGGTTCGGCGGTTTTCGGCAGTCAGCTGCAGCACGCGCGCGGTGGAGGGATGGGCCGTGCTGGCCACGCGGTTTTGCAGGCGCTCGGCCTGCAGCCAGGCCCAGGCGTTGTCTGGCGCGGCATCGTACCAGCGTTGCCAGGCGGCATGGTCGCTCGGCTGTGCCTCACCGCTGTTCAGCTGGCACAACCACTCGGCCGCCTGGCGCAGCGCGGCGAGCTGGCTGCTGTTCAAGGCGCCGCTCAAAGACCGTGGCTCAGGCTGTAGATCATGCAGTGCTCGGCGGCCTTGGTGATGTAGCGGCGCACGCTCATTTCAGAGATGCCCAGTTCCGTGGCGATGCTCTTGTAGGGCATGCCGTCGACCTGCGACAGGAGGAACGCCTTGCGGACCATGTCACCCAACGCCGCGAGCATGGCGTCGAGTTCGTAGAGGGTTTCCAGCAGCGCCAGGTGATGTTCGGGAGAGGCGTGAAAGGCTTCAGGCTGCTCGGCCAGTGCTTGCAACCAGGCCTTTTCCAGATTGGCGCGACGCATGCGGTCGATCATCAGGCGCCGCGCAATGGTTGCCAGGTAGCCCTTGGGCTCGCGCACGAAGGTCAGCTTGGCTGCCCCGTCCACGGTGGTCAGCACCCGGATGAACACGTCCTGCACCAGGTCGGCGGCCAGATGCTGGCAGTTGACGCGCGACCTCAGCCAGCCGTGCAGCCAGCGGCTTTGCGACTGGTAAAGGTGAGTGACCTGGGTGTTCAGGGAGGCATCCGGCGTGCTCATGGCGATGGGGCTACTGGCATAGGTTGTAAATGGGAATTGTTCGTATATTAGGCGCGACTTTTCCGTATTTGCAACACAAGTGCCAGTGTCGTGATGGCCACCGCTCTCAGGTGAACAGCGGATTTCCCCGTAACCGCTCCACCGCCATATCCACGAACGCCCGCACCTTCGCCGGCGCCTGCCGGCCCTCGGGATACACCAGATGGATCGGCAGCGGCGGCTCTTCGAACGCTTCCAGTACCACCTGCAAGGTGCCTTCCTGCAAGGCCGCTCCCACCTGGTACTGCAGGACCCGGGTCACGCCCCAACCCGAGCGCGCCGCATCGATCACCGCCTGGTTGGTGTTGCACATCAGTACCGGGTCTATGCTGATCCGCTGCCCGCCGGTGAAGCGCCATTCCGGCGAGGCCCATGAGCTGTTGGAGGCGACGATACGGTGATCCTTGAGGTCTGCTGGCGTACGCGGGGTACCACGTTTTTCCAGGTAATCCGGCGCCGCGCAGATCACATGCCGCACCGAGCCGACGCGTACCGCGGTCAGCCCGGAATCTGCCAGGTGGCCGATGCGCAAGGCGATATCGAGACCTTCCTCGACGATATTGACCTGGCGGTCGATGAACAGGGTACGGGCATGCATGCCGGGGTAGGTGTCGAGGTAGTCGGTGACGATCGGAAGTATGTACAACTGGCCGAACAGGATCGGTGCGGTGATCGCCAGGGTTCCTGAGGGCTCGCTGTAGTGCCCGGCTGCAGCCGCCTCGGCTTCGGCGATATCACCGAGGATGCGCCGGCAGTCGGCGAGGTAGCGGGCGCCGGCTTCGGTGGTCTTGACCGAGCGGGTGGTACGCACCAGCAGGCGGGCGCCGACCAGGTCCTCCAGCGCAGCGATGATCCGCGTCACCGCCGGCGCGCTCATGTGCACCGCGCGGGCGGTCTTGGCGAAGCTCTCGGTTTCCGCGACCTTGACGAAAACCCGCATTGCCAGCCAACGGTCCATTGCGCTGTGTTTCCTTCGTTTCTGGGTGTCTTGGGTGTCTCCGGTGAGGCCCGGGACACGGTCGGGGTGCCCGGGATTATGTGCCATTTTCAGGTTCCTTCCAGTGCCGGTTTCAGAAACCGAAGTGGCTCAGGCCCGGATGGTCGTCGGGACGACGGCCCAGCGGCCAGCGGAACTGGCGCTGTGCCTCGCTGATCGGGTGTTCGTTGATGCTGGCGTGGCGTGCACGCATCAGGCCGTCCTCGGCGAACTCCCAGTTTTCATTGCCATAGGCGCGGAACCACTGGCCGCTGTCGTCGCGGTATTCGTAGGCGTAGCGCACGGCGATGCGGTTGCCGGTGAAGGCCCAGAGTTCCTTGATCAGGCGGTACTCCAGCTCACGATGCCATTTGCGGGTGAGGAAGGCCTCGGCCTCGGCACGGTTGGTGACGAACTCGGCACGGTTTCTCCAGCGGGTGTCGAGGGTGTAGGCGAGGGCGACTTTCGCTGGGTCGCGGCTGTTCCAGCCATCTTCGGCAAGACGGACTTTCTCGATGGCGCTTTGTTCGGTGAACGGGGGCAGGGGTGGACGGGACATGGCTGTTCTCCTGGGTGAGTGGGTAAATCAAAGGGCAAGCTGGATCGGGTCCGTGCCGGCCGGAACCGCGCAGCAGACCAGGACTTCGTCGGCGCCAACCTTGGCGGCGGGTTCCTTGATATAGGTGACCGCGCCCTTGAGCAGGCGGGTCTTGCAGGTGCCGCAATGGCCTTCGCGGCAGCTGAACTCGGGGGCCAGGCCACGGGCTTCGGCCAGTTCCAGCAGGGTGCCGCTGCCGGGTTCCCAGCGCGCTTCCTTCAGCGAGTCGATGAAGGTCACCGGGATCGAGTTGGTGGCAGGTGGCAGGCGAGCGGGAGCGTTTTTCGGGTGATCGCTGGAGCGCTTCAAGGAGGCCGGGCCGAAAGCCTCGGCGTGGATTCTGTCGTCGCTGACGCCGTAGCCGCGCAACCCGTCGTAGAGCGACTGGCTGAATGACGGCGAACCGCACAGGTAGAACTCGTAGTCGCCGAACGGCAGATAGCGGCTGAGCAGCGGCATGTCGATCCGGCCCGCCGCGTCATAGTCGCGACCTTCCCGGGCATCGCGGGTATCGCTGAGCACCCGCACCACGCCGATATCCAGCTCCTTCAGCTCTTGGAGGAAGGCCTGCTCGTCCTTCGAGCGAGCAGCATGGAACAGCACCACCGGGCGCATCCGCTGGGTCCGCCGCCCTTCGAAGGCCAGGTGGCGTGCCATCGCCAGCATCGGGGTGATGCCGACGCCACCGGCCAGCAGGACCAGCGGGCGGGTACTGCTGTCGTCGAGGGTGAAGTCACCCCCGGGTGCCCGGGCTTCCAGAGTATCCCCCGGGTGCAGGTGCTCGTGCAGCCAGGTCGAGACCACGCCGTCGCGCTTGACGCTGATGCGGTAGCGGCCATCGGAAGGCGCGGTCGACAGGGTATAGGTGCGGATCAGCGGCTTGTCCGTGCCCGGAATCCGTACGCGAATCGGCAGGTATTGCCCGGCAAGGTGCGGCAGCACGCCCGCGCCATCTTCCGGCTCCAGGTGGAAGGACTGGATGGAGGCGCTTTCCCGCACCACCCGCGCCACCTTGAAACGGCGCCAGCTGCTGGCCAGTTCGCTGGCACGCAGGCGCTCCTCGGTGGCTTTCCAGTCACCGGTCATCAGCGAGCTTTCCGCTTCGCCGTCTTCCTGGAAGGCCCAGCGCAGGGCGAGCCCGCCGGGGCGGCGGACGATGCGCCGGGCGCGGAAGGTCCAGAGCCGCTCGGCCCCCTGGAAAGCTGCGATTTCCGGCGATTCGTAAATCACCTCGGCGTCGCCACTCATCTGCAGCACGTCGCCGCTCTCGAAGTCGACGAACAGCAGCCCGGCCTTGCCGTTGAGATGGATGTTGCCCAGGGTCGAAAAGAACAGGTTGCCGTTGAAATCCGGGATGGTCAGGGTGCCGTCCTCGCCGACGCGGACGAATCCAGGCTTGCCGCCACGGTGGGAGACGTCGACCTGACGGCTCTGCTCGCGATCGGCGTAGGTGGCGACGAAAAAGGCATCGGCGTTTTCGATCAGTTCACGTGCGTTGCTGTCGATCGTCGTCAGGGTTTCACGCTGGCCCGGGGAGGTGGTCTGCGGATCCCGGGCAAAGGCAAAGTCGCGCAACTGGATATAGCGTGGGCAGTTGCCGAAGCTCTGGTCCACCTCGACGCGAAAACCCTGGTCGAGGTTCGCCAGCACGCCGTTCATGCGGTTGCGCCGGCGAGTGTGCATCTCGATGCCCAGCAGGCCGACGGGAGCGCCGTCGAACATGCCCTGGCCTGCCGGGTCCAGCGGGTCCGGGCGGGCGCTGATATCCAGCGCGGTGGGCGAGGGCGAACTCATGAAGCCGGGTTGACCTTCGATAAAGGTCGCCCAGGCATCCCCTTCGCCGTCCACGCTGCCCAGCACCATGAACGGCAACTGGGCGTAGAACTCGCGGTGCTGGTCGGGCATGAAGTCGCGTATCACCCGCTGGCCGACACCTTCCATGCGCTCGGCGACGCCGAGTTTTTCCTGGATGAACTTCTCGCCTTCATGCCAGATGGACTGCTGTTTCAGGTGTTCGGCCATGTTCATCGCTCCCGTGGGATGCAGCAGGGATATCAGGCCCGCAGGCCGGCGCGGCTCTGGGTGAAGGGGACGAAGCCCGGCAGTGCCTCGATGCGGCGCAGCAAGGCGTTCACCGCCGGGTAGCCGGAGATGTAGACATTGCCTTCCGGTGCCTGGGCGATGTAGCTGTAGATCGCTACGTCGGCGATGGTCGGATGGTCGGCGGCCAGCCATTCGCGGTCGGCCAGGTGCTGCTCCAGGCGGCCCAGCAGGACGTGGGCGCGGGCAATCACTTCATCGGCGTTGAAGCTGGCGTTGAACACCGTGACCAGGCGCGCTGCTGCCGGGCCGTAGGCCAGCTCGCCGGCGGCCACCGACAGCCAGCGCTGTACACGCGCCGCGCCCAGGGCATCTTCAGGCAGCCAGTCGCTGCGACCGGCTTTCTTCGCCAGGTAGACGAGGATGGCGTTGGAGTCGGCGAGCACGATCTCGCCATCTTCCAGCACCGGGATCTGGCCGAACGGGTTGAGGGCGAGGAAGGCCGGCGACTTGTGCGCCCCTGCGGCCAGATCGACCTTGACCAGCTCGTGGGGCACGCCCAGCAGCGATGCGAACAGAACGACACGATGGGCGTGGCCCGACAGCGGGTGGTAATGGATTTTCATGGTCCGGCTCCTGGTGGGTTGGCGGGGCGGGTGTTTCCCGATCCGTGAACACAGTGTGGAACTGGATTGATTTCGGCGGAATACGCTTTCTTCGCAGTTCTTTATTGCTTCAGGTGGAATAATGCAGCCGGTCGCCTGACCAGCGTCATTGCCCAGGTACGTCGTGAAATGGGATGATTCGCAATTGCAATCACTCCCCTATGCCGAGCCCGCCCGTGTCCCCCCGACTCCTCCTTGCCGAAGACGACCTCAACCTGCGCCAGGATCTCCAGCAGCATTTCCAGCGGCGTGGCTTCCACGTGCGCGCTTGCGAGAGCGGCAGCGAGGCCGGGCAGGTGCTGGAACAGGGCGGATTCGACCTGATCCTGCTGGACATCATGCTGCCCGGCATCGATGGCCTGAGCCTGCTTGACCGCCTGCGCCGCGACCAGGCGGTGCCGGTGATGCTGATGTCTGCCCTTGGCGCCGAACAGGACCGCATCAGCGGCTTCACCCGTGGCGCCGACGACTACCTGCCCAAGCCGTTCAGCCTGGCCGAGCTGGATGCCCGGGTCGATGCGCTGCTGCGGCGGGTGGCGCTGGATCGGCGGCGCGACCCGGGCACGCTCACCCTCGACCAGGAGCTCCAGGATGTCGTGCATGACGGCCGCAACGCCGGCCTCACCGGCTCCGAGTACCGTCTGCTGGCGACTTTGCGCGCCCACCCCGGCGAGGCCCTGAGCAAGGCGTTCCTCTACCAGAGCGTGCTGCACCGCGCCTACACCCGGCTCGATCGCGGCCTCGACGTGCACGTGTGCAACCTGCGACGCAAGCTGGCGGCCATCGGCGCTACTCACCTGCAGATCCAGTCGGTGCGCAGCCAGGGCTACATCCTGGTGGAGACGGAGCCGTCCTGATGCGCCGCCATCCCTTGTTGTGGAAGCTGGCCCTGTGGCTGGTCAGCTTCTGCCTGCTGCTGACCTGGCTGATCTGGACCTGGGGCCTGTCGGTGGAGCGCAGTACCTATTTCCTCAGCGCGGCGGACCAGGCCTACCTGGCCCGCTACGCCGAACAGGCCGAGCAGGCCTGGCGCGACGGCGGTGCCGAGGGCGCCGAAGCCTACCGACGCCAGCTGGCGCGGGAGGAAGACACCTGGGTGGCGCTGGTCGGTCCTTTGCTGCAAAGCCTCGGCACCACGCCGCTGAGCGCCGAGGACGCCAGTCACCTGACCTTCATGCGCAAGCTCGACTGGCCCATGAGCAAGCGCCTGCAGGACGAGCTGCCCTATGTCAGCATCGAGTTCCCCCGGCACCCGGAGGACGGGCGCCTGGTCATCCAGCTGCCGGAACGCCTGCTGCCCACCGGCCTGACCCCCTGGACCCACGTGGTCACCCATGGCGTCGCCCCGGCGCTCCTCGCCTTGCTCCTGGGCCTGCTGCTCTACCGTCATCTGGTGGTCCCGCTCAACCGCCTGCGCGACCGCGCCGACGCCTTGCGTGCGGACGACCTCGACAGCCCCGGCCTGCCGTTGCAGAAGCGCCGCGACGAACTCGGCGAACTGGCCCAGGCCTTCGAGCACATGGCCGGGCGCCTGCGCCGCAGCCTGGAGCAGCAGCGCCTGTTGCTGCGCACCCTGTCCCACGAGCTGCGCACGCCCCTGGCACGCCTGCGCATCGCCCATGACAGCGACCTGCCGGCGGAGCAACTGCGCCAGCGTCTTGATCGGGAAGTGGATGACATGCAGCGCCTGCTGGAAGACACCCTGGACCTGGCCTGGATGGACACCGAGAAACCGCAGTTGCCCAGCGCACCGGTGCAGATGCTCTCTGTGTGGGAAGCGCTGTGCGAGGACAGTTGCTTCGAAAGCGCCTGGGCGCGCTCGCGGCTGCCCAGCGACCTGGGCGCGGACTGCTGGGTGTCCGGACATCTGGACAGCATTGCCCAGGCGGTGGAGAACCTCTTGCGCAATGCCATCCGCCATTCGCCCGAGGGCGGCGTGGTGCGCTTCGACGGCCAGCGCGTGGGCGAGTACTGGCATTTCCAGCTGCGTGACCAAGGCCCGGGCGTCCCCGTCGCCGACTTGCAGCGCATCTTCGAGCCCTACCAGCGCCTGGCCGGCAGCGGCGCGGGCTTCGGCCTGGGCCTGGCCATCGCCCGTCGCGCCATCGAGTTGCAGGGGGGACGCCTGTGGGCGAGCAACGGCAATCCGGGGCTGATCCTCCACTTGGTCCTGCCCGCAGCGGAGTGTTTAGAAAGTTAATGAGCTTTACTCTCAATTAGCAGTCATTATCATTCGTGATCTCTCGCATTCAGCGCCCGTCCCGGAGATCGATGATGTTGCCCCGTCCTGTTTCTCGCATTCCCTTCCTGCTGCTCTCCAGTTGCCTGTTGTCGACCGCCGTGCAGGCGGCCAGCGAGTCCGAGGCTGTCGAGCTGGCGCCGCAGAACGTGGTCGCCACCGCACTGGAAGAGACCAAGCAGGCGCCGGGCGTGTCGGTGATCACCGCCGAGGACATCAAGAAACGACCGCCGGCCACCGACCTGTCGCAGATCATCCGCACCATGCCTGGGGTGAACCTCACCGGTAACTCCACCAGCGGCCAGCGCGGCAACAACCGGCAGATCGATATCCGCGGCATGGGCCCGGAAAACACCCTGATCCTGGTCGATGGCAAGCCGGTGGCCAGCCGCAGTTCGGTGCGCTATGGCTGGCGTGGCGAGCGGGATTCCCGCGGCGATACCAACTGGGTGCCGGCCGACCAGGTCGAGCGCATCGAAGTCATCCGTGGCCCGGCCGCCGCGCGCTACGGTTCCGGGGCCATGGGCGGGGTGGTGAACATCATCACCAAGCAGCCGGGCCAGGAAACCCACGGCAACGTCACCGTCTACCAGAACTTCCCGACCCACGGCGACGAAGGCGCCAGCAAGCGCATGACCTTCGGCCTCAACGGCCCGCTGACCGACACCCTCAGCTACCGCCTCTACGGCAACGTGGCCAAGACCGATGCCGATGACTGGGACATCAACTCGGGCCATGAGTCCGCCCGCACCGGCAACCAGGTCGGCACCTTGCCGGCGGGCCGCGAAGGCGTACGCAACAAGGACGTCAACGGCCAGCTGAGCTGGCACCTGACCCCGGAGCAGACCCTTGAACTGGAGGGCGGCTTCAGCCGCCAGGGCAACATCTATTCCGGCGATACCCAGAACACCAACTCCAACGCCAACGTGAAGAGCATGCTTGGCCACGAGACCAACATCCTCTACCGCGAGAACTATGCGCTGACCCACCGTGGCGACTGGGACTTCGGCAGCACCATGGCCTACCTGCAATACGAGAAGACCCGCAACCAGCGGATCAACGAAGGCCTGGCCGGCGGCACCGAGGGTATCTTCAGCAACACCGATTTCTACACCTCGACCCTGCGCAACCTCACCGCCCACGGCGAGGTCAACCTGCCGCTGCACGCCTGGCGTGACCAGACCCTGACCCTGGGCAGCGAGTGGAGCCAACAGAAGCTCGACGACCCGAGCGCCAACACCCAGACCACCAGCGAGGGCGGCGCGGTCAGCGGCCTGACCAGCACCGGTCGCGACGGCAGCTCGCAGGCGCAGATCTTCTCGCTGTTCACCGAGGACAACATCGAACTGCTGCCAGGCACCATGCTGACTCCGGCGCTGCGCTTCGATCACCACAGCGTGGTCGGCGACAACTGGAGCCCGTCGCTGAACCTGTCCCATGCCCTTACCGACAGCGTCACCCTGAAGGCCGGTATCGCCCGGGCCTACAAGGCGCCGAACCTGTACCAGCTGAGCAGCGACTACCTGCTGTACAGCCGTGGCCAGGGTTGCTACGGCCAGACCACCAGTTGCTACCTGCAGGGCAATGACGACCTCAAGGCCGAAACCAGCGTCAACAAGGAACTGGGTATCGAGTTCCAGCAAGACGGCTGGGTCGTCGGTCTGACCTACTTCCGCAACGACTACAAGAACAAGATCGAGTCCGGCCTGAGCCCGATCGGTCGTGCCACCGGCGGTACCGGCAGCTATGCCAACGCCGCCGTATACCAGTGGGAAAACGTGCCGAAGGCGCTGGTCGAAGGCCTGGAAGGCACCCTGACCATCCCGCTGAGCGAACAGCTGAAGTGGAACAACAACTTCACCTACATGCTGCAATCGAAGAACAAGCAGACCGGCGAGGCCCTGTCGGTAACGCCGAAGTACACCCTCAACTCGATGCTCGACTGGCAGGCCACCGACGACCTGTCGCTGCAGGCCAGCGTCGCCTGGTATGGCAAGCAGACGCCGAAGAAGTATGACTACCACGGTGTCCGGGTCACCGGTAATTCCAACAACCAGCTGTCGCCGTATGCGCTGGTGGGCCTGAGTGGCACCTACGCCTTCACCAAGAACCTGAGCCTTACCGCTGGCGTCGACAACCTGTTCGACAAACGCCTGTTCCGCGAAGGCAACGCCCAGGGCGTGACCAATATCGATGGCGCTGGCGCCGCGACCTACAACGAGCCGGGTCGCACGCTGTACACCAGCCTCACCGCGTCCTTCTGATCGAGCACCGCCGCCGTCGCCTCCCTTGTGGAGGCGATGGCGTTCTTGCCGAAGCCATAACGAGAATTGCCTGATGAAACTCACCCCCTTGTTCCTTGGCCTGGCGCTGGTCGCGGGTAGCGTGCTGGCGCAACCGGAGCCGGAGCAGAAGATGGAAGCCGCCGTGCTGCAACAGGACAGTGCCTATCGCTTCACCACCCTCACGCTGGATTCCGCGGATGGTCGACGGCATTACCAGCTGTGGGTGGGCAAGCCGGATCGCCCGGCGCCTGCCGCAGGCTACCCGGTGCTGTGGATGCTCGACGGCAATGCCGCGCTGAGCGCGCTGGAGCCGGCCGAGCTGAAGCGGCTGGCTGCCGGGCAGGCGCCGTTGCTGGTAGCGGTGGGGTATCGGACCGAGCAGCGCATCGACCGCAACTCCCGGACCTATGACTACACACCGGTGGTACCGGGGCTTGCGGCGCAGGTCGATCCGTTGACCGGGCAGCCCAGCGGCGGGGTGGATGTGTTTCTCGATCTGCTGAGCCAGCGGATGCGGCCGATGGTGGCGGCGGTGGCACCTGTCGATGCGTCACGGCAGACGCTGTGGGGGCATTCTTATGGCGGGCTGGCGGTGTTGCATGCGTTGTTCAGCCGGCCGGGGGAGTTCAGCGACTATGCGGCGGCGAGTCCGTCGTTGTGGTGGCGGGACGGGGCGATCGTGAAGGAAGCGCAGGGTTTGCAGGGGCGCTTGGGTGAAAGCCGGCCACGTCTGTTGCTGATGCGTGGCACGGCCGAACCTTCCCAGCCGCGCGGGCCGAGCGTTGGCGATGTGGAGGCACCGGCGCGGGCGCTGGTGGCCGATCTTGAGAAGATTCCCGGATTGCAGGTCAGCTACCAGCGTTTCGAGGGATTGAATCACGGGCCGATGTTACCGGCTTCGTTGCATCGGGTGATCGAGGGGATGTCTCGCTGATCTGACGGCCTCATCGCTGCGGTGCGGCGGTCCGACAAGCCAGCTCCCACAGGGTCAGCACAGGCTTTGAGACTTGTGCAGTACCTGTGGGAGCTGGCTTGCCAGCGATGAGGCCATCAAGACCGGTACACACCTGCCTGCGACAAGTCTTCACTTAATCTTTCACAAATGCGGGTGTATCGTATTCGCCCTTCCGCACTGGCCTTCTAATGGCTAGTTGTTGTTTTCGCGAAGCCGAGGTGCCTGTCCCGATGTCCTTTACCCGTCGACAAATGCTCATGGGCCTCAGCGGCCTGGTGGTGGTTGGTCTTGGTGCCGGTGGTGCGGCCCGTTACTGGCTGGGCAAGGTCGAGGACGAGAACGCCGGGCACGACTACGAACTGATCGCCGCGCCGCTGGACGTGGAGCTGGTCCCCGGCTTCAAGACCGAGGCCTGGGCCTTCGGCCCGTCGGCGCCGGGCACCGAGCTGCGGGTGCGCCAGGGTACCTGGCTGCGGGTCCGCTTCATCAACCACCTGCCGGTGGAAACCACCATTCACTGGCATGGCATCCGCCTGCCCCTGGAAATGGACGGCGTGCCCTACGTCTCGCAACTGCCGGTCAAGCCCGGCGAGTTCTTCGACTACAAGTTCCGCGTCCCGGACGCCGGCAGCTACTGGTACCACCCTCACGTCAGCAGCAGCGAGGAACTGGGCCGCGGCCTGGTCGGCCCGCTGATCGTCGAGGAACGCGAGCCCACCGGATTCAAGCACGAACGCACCCTTAGCCTGAAGACCTGGCACGTGGACGAGCAGGGCGCCTTCCTGCCGTTCAGCATCCCCCGCGAGGCCGCGCGCAACGGCACCGCCGGGCGCCTGATCACCATCAACGGCCAGGCCAACCAGGTCACCGAGCTGCCGGCCGGCCAGGTGGTGCGGGTGCGCCTGCTCAACCTGGACAACACCTGGACCTACCGCCTCAACCTCAAGGGCAACTGCGAGGCGATGATCTACGCCCTCGACGGCAACCCCATCACCCCGCGCCCGCTGGAAGAGGACTACTGGCTCGGCCCGGGCATGCGCATCTGCCTGGCCATCCGTATTCCCGAGGCCGGCGAGGAAATCTCCCTGCGCGACGGCTTCGTCCGCCTCGGCACCCTGCGCTCGGTGGCCAGCAGCGACAAGCCGGGCGACTGGCCACCGGCGCTGCCGGCCAACCCGATCGCCGAGCCGGACCTGGAGAATGCCGAGAAGCTCAACTTCAATTTTGAATGGGCCGGCAATGTTTCGGTGAACACCGACAACGGCCGTCCGCCAAGCCTGTGGCAGATCAACGGGCAGGCCTGGGACATCACCGACAAGACCTGCGCCGACCGGCCGATCGCCACCTTGCAGAAGGGCAAGAGCTACATCTTCGAGCTGAAGAACATGACCCAGTACCAGCACCCCGTGCACCTGCACGGCATGAGTTTCAAGGTCATCGCCTCGAACCGCCGGCAGATCGTCGAGCCGTGGTTCACCGACACCTACCTGCTGGGCAAGAACGAGCGCGCCCAGGTGGCGCTGGTGGCAGATAACCCTGGCACCTGGATGTTCCACTGCCACGTCATCGACCACATGGAAACCGGCCTGATGGCCGCGATCGCGGTGGTCTGATGCGTCCGCAGATCATCGATCGCAGCCGCGACCAGGAATTCATGCGCCTGGCCCTGGAACTGGCGGCGCAAGGCGCGGCCTTGGGCGAAGTGCCGGTGGGCGCGGTGCTGGTGCAGCATGGCCAGGTACTCGGCCAGGGCTTCAACCGCCCGATCACCGACAGCGACCCCAGCGCCCATGCGGAAATGGTTGCCATTCGCGCTGCGGCGCAGGCGGCAAGCAACTATCGACTGCCGGGCAGCACCCTGTACGTCACCCTCGAACCTTGCAGCATGTGTGCCGGGCTGATCGTTCATTCCCGGGTCAACCGCGTGGTCTACGGCGCGCTGGAGCCGAAGGCGGGGATCGTGCAGAGCCAGGGGCAGTTCTTCACCCAGGGCTTTCTCAACCATCGGGTGATCTACGAGGGCGGGGTGCTGGCGCAGGAGTGCGGGGCGATCCTGAGCGAGTTCTTCAAGGCACGCCGGGCAAAGAGTTAGAGCTGCGGGCTCTGTTCCGCCGGCTTGTCCTTGTTGACGCCCGGGACATGCAGGTTGCCTTCGGCGACCTGGCTGCCTTCCAGTTGCGGCTGGGTCACCCAGGTGAGGATGTCGTAGTAGCGGCGGATGTTGGCGACGAAGTGCACCGGCTCGCCGCCGCGGGCGTAACCGTACTTGGTCTTGCTGTAGTACTTCTTCTGCGACAGGCGCGGCAGCATCTTCTTCACGTCCAGCCACTTGTTCGGGTTCAGGCCCTCGCGCTCGGCCATCTTGCGTGCGTCATCCAGGTGGCCGCCGCCGACGTTATAGGCGGCAAGGGCGAACCAGGTGCGGTCCGGCTCCTTGATCGAGTCGTCCAGCTCTTCCTTCACGTGCATGAAGTACTTGGCGCCGCCGCGGATGCTCTGCACCGGGTCGAGGCGGTTGGACACGCCCATGGCCTGGGCGGTGCGCTGGGTCAGCATCATCAGACCGCGCACGCCGGTCTTGGAGGTGACTTCCGCCTGCCACATGGATTCCTGATAGCCGATGGCCGCCAGCAGGCGCCAGTCCACCTGTTCCTGCTTGGCCGAATTGCGGAAATGCTTCTCGAAGCGCGGCAGACGTTCCTGCAGGTGCTGGGCGAAGGTGTAGGCGCCGACGTAGCCGAGCACGTCGACGTGCCCGTAGTAGCGGTCCTTCAGGCGTTGCAGGGTGCCGTTCTTCTGGACCTTGTCGAGGAAGGCGTTGATCTCGTTGAGCAGGCTGTTGTCTTCGCCGGCGGCCACGGCCCAACGCTGGTCGCGGGCATCGCCGAGGTCGAAGGCGACGCGCACGTTGGGGAAGTAGACCTGGTTCATCGCCAGTTCGTTGGAGTCCACCAGGGTCAGGTCGATCTGGCCTTCGTCAACCATGCGCAGCAGGTCGACCACTTCCACCTGGTCGGATTCCTCGTACTCCAGGCCCGGGTACTGCTTCTTCAGTTCCGCCAGCTGCTCGGCGTGGCTGCTGCCCTTGAGCACCAGGATGCGCTTGCCCACCAGGCCGGCCGCGTTGGTCGGGCGGGTCTTGCCGTTGCGGTAGATGACCTGCGGGGTGACGTCGAGATAGGCATGGGAGAAGCGCGCCTGGTTCTTGCGCTGCTCGCTGCTGACCAGGCCGGCCGCGGCGAGGACCGGGCCGTTGGGCTGGCCGAGCTGGCTGAACAGGTCGTCGAGGTTGTCGGCGGTCTCGATCTGCAGCTTGACGCCGAGATCGTCGGCGAAACGCTTGACCAGTTCGTATTCGAAGCCGGTTTCGCCGTTGCGGTCCTGGAAGTAGGTGGCCGGGCTGTTGCGCGTTATCACCCGCAATACGCCATCCTCCTTGATGCGTTCCAGGGTGCTGGGTTTTTCAACGCAGGCACCGAGCATCAGGAAGAGTCCGAGTGCGATGAGCCATTGGGCGCACCGCTGGCGCAGAGCTATGTGGGCAGACATAAGGTGCAGTATACGCAAAGGGCTTGCCGCGCCATATCTCGACAACCGATAGCTTGTCTGCTATCGCCGCCCCGTGATTGCGACTTTTCACCGCAGTTTGCCCCCTGCGGGAAAGCTCCGACACGTCTGGAATCGCCTTGCCGACATTCGGATGGCCGGCAATGCTGCGTTTCGGGTGCCTGACGCCTCGCTTTAGGCTAGAATGCACGGCCTCCAAGCACACCCCCTTCTGAGGCTGTCCCGACGATGTTGATCCTGCGCGGCGCTCCTGCCCTTTCTGCCTTTCGCCACGGTAAATTACTCGAGCAACTGAGCCAGAAAGTCCCCGCTGTTAGTGGTTTGTACGCTGAATTCGCTCATTTCGCCGAGGTTGACGGCGATCTGACCGCCGACCAACAGCAGGTGCTCGCGCGCCTGCTCAAGTACGGCCCGAGCGTCCCGGTGCAGGAGCCAGCCGGTCGCCTGTTCCTGGTCATGCCGCGTTTCGGCACCATCTCGCCCTGGTCGAGCAAGGCCAGCGACATCGCCCACAACTGCGGCCTGGAAGTCGTTCGTCGCCTGGAGCGCGGCATCGCCTACTACGTCGCCGGTGAACTGAGCGACGCCGACGCCGCCAGCGTCGCCGAGCTGCTGCACGACCGCATGACTCAGATCGTGCTGGGCAAGCTGGAAGAGGCCGCCGGCCTGTTCAGCCACGCCGAGCCCAAGCCGCTGACCGCCGTGGACATCCTCGGTGGCGGCCGCGCCGCGCTGGAAAAGGCCAACGTCGAGCTGGGCCTGGCCCTGGCCGAAGACGAGATCGACTACCTGGTCAACGCCTTCCAGGGCCTCAAGCGCAACCCGCACGACATCGAACTGATGATGTTCGCCCAGGCCAACTCCGAGCACTGCCGTCACAAGATCTTCAACGCCAGTTGGGACATCGACGGCGAGAGCCAGGAAAAAAGCCTGTTCGGCATGATCAAGAACACCTACCAGATGCACAGCGAAGGCGTCCTGTCCGCGTACAAGGACAACGCCTCGGTGATCGTGGGTTCCGTGGCCGGCCGCTTCTTCCCGAACCCTGAAACCCGCCAGTACGGCGCGGTGCAGGAGCCGGTGCACATCCTGATGAAGGTCGAGACCCACAACCACCCGACCGCCATCGCCCCGTTCCCGGGTGCCTCCACCGGCTCCGGCGGCGAGATCCGCGACGAAGGCGCCACCGGTCGCGGCGCCAAGCCGAAGGCCGGCCTGACGGGCTTCACCGTATCCAACCTGCGCATCCCGGGCTTCGAACAGCCGTGGGAGCAGCCGTACGGCAAGCCCGAGCGTATCGTCGACGCCCTCGACATCATGATCGAAGGCCCGCTGGGCGGCGCCGCGTTCAACAACGAGTTCGGCCGTCCGGCCCTGACCGGCTACTTCCGTACCTTCGAGCAATCCATCAGCACCCCTCACGGCGACGAAGTGCGCGGCTACCACAAGCCGATCATGCTCGCCGGCGGCATGGGCAACATCCGCGAAGAGCATGTGCAGAAGGGTGAAATCACCGTCGGCGCCAAGCTGATCGTCCTCGGCGGCCCGGCCATGCTGATCGGCCTGGGCGGCGGCGCAGCCTCGTCCATGGCCACCGGCGCCAGCTCCGCCGACCTGGACTTCGCCTCCGTGCAGCGTGAGAACCCGGAAATGGAGCGCCGTTGCCAGGAGGTCATCGACCGTTGCTGGCAACTGGGCGACAAGAACCCGATCGCCTTCATCCACGACGTCGGCGCCGGCGGCATCTCCAACGCCTTCCCCGAACTGGTCAACGACGGCGGCCGTGGCGGTCGCTTCGAGCTGCGCAACGTGCCGAACGACGAGCCGGGCATGGCCCCGCACGAAATCTGGAGCAACGAGTCCCAGGAACGTTACGTGCTGGCGGTCAGCGCCGTTGACTTCGAGCGCTTCCAGGCCATCTGCGAACGCGAGCGCTGCCCGTTCGCGGTAGTCGGCGAAGCCACCGCAGAGCCGCAACTGACCGTTACCGACAGCCACTTCGGCAACACCCCGGTGGACATGCCGCTGGAAGTGCTGCTGGGCAAGCCGCCGCGCATGCATCGCTCGGTCACCCGCGAAGCGGAGCAGGGCGATGACTTCGACCCGTCCACGCTGGAACTGGGCGACTCCATCGAACGCGTCCTGCGTCACCCGGCCGTCGCGAGCAAGAGCTTCCTGATCACCATCGGCGACCGTACCATCACCGGCCTGGTCGCCCGTGACCAGATGGTCGGCCCGTGGCAGGTCCCCGTAGCCGACGTAGCCGTCACTGCCACCAGCTTCGACGTCTACACCGGCGAATCCATGGCGATGGGCGAGCGCACCCCGCTGGCCCTGCTGGACGCTCCGGCGTCCGGCCGCATGGCCATCGGCGAGACCCTGACCAACATGGCCGCCTCGCGCATCGAGAAGCTGTCCGACATCAAGCTGTCGGCCAACTGGATGTCTGCCGCCGGTCACCCGGGCGAAGACGCCCGCCTGTACGACACCGTCAAGGCCGTGGGCATGGAACTGTGCCCCGAGTTGGGCCTGACCATCCCGGTGGGCAAGGACTCGATGTCCATGAAGACCCGCTGGAGCGACGAAGGTACCGAGAAGACCGTTACCTCGCCGCTGTCGCTGATCGTCACCGGCTTCGCCCCGGTAGTGGACGTACGCAAGACCCTGACCCCGCAACTGCGCATGGACAAGGGTGAGACCGACCTGATCCTGATCGACCTGGGCCGCGGCAAGAACCGCATGGGCGCCTCGATCCTGGCCCAGACCCACGGCCAGCTGGGTGCCCAGGCGCCGGACGTCGACGACGCCGAAGACCTGAAGGCCTTCTTCGCCGTGATCCAGGGCCTCAACGCCGACGGCCACCTGCTGGCCTACCACGACCGTTCCGACGGCGGCCTGCTGACCACTGCGCTGGAAATGGCCTTCGCCGGCCACTGCGGTCTGGACCTGGAGTTGGACACCCTCACCAGCAAGCGCGAGAAAGTCGCTGCCATCCTCTTCAACGAAGAGCTGGGCGCGGTGATCCAGGTGCGCCAGGACGCCACTCCGGACGTGCTGGCACAGTTCAGCGCTGCCGGCCTGGGCGAAGATTGCGTCGCGGTGATCGGCCAGCCGATCAACAACGGCGAAGTGGTCATCAAGCTGGCGGGCGAGGAGCTGTTCAAGGGTGACCGTCGTCTGCTGCAACGCCAGTGGGCCGAGACCAGCTACCAGATCCAGCGCCTGCGCGACAACGCCGAGTGCGCCGACCAGGAATTCGACCTCCTGCTGGAAGAAGAAAACCCGGGCCTGAGCGTCAAGCTGGGCTTCGACGTCAACCAGGACATCGCCGCGCCGTACATCAAGAAAGGCGTGCGTCCACAGGTGGCGGTACTGCGCGAGCAGGGCGTCAACGGCCAGGTGGAGATGGCTGCGGCGTTCGACCGCGCAGGCTTCAATGCCATCGACGTGCACATGAGCGATATCCTCGCCGGCCGCGTCGACCTGAACGAATTCAAGGGCCTGGTGGCCTGCGGTGGTTTCTCCTACGGTGACGTCCTCGGCGCCGGTGAGGGCTGGGCCAAGTCGGCGCTGTTCAACGCCCGTGCCCGCGATGCCTTCCAGGGCTTCTTCACGCGCACCGACAGCTTCGCCCTCGGCGTGTGCAACGGTTGCCAGATGATGTCCAACCTGCACGAGCTGATCCCGGGCACCGAGTACTGGCCGCACTTCGTGCGCAACCGCTCCGAGCAGTTCGAGGCGCGTGTGGCGATGGTCCAGGTCCAGGAGTCCAACTCGATCTTCCTGCAGGGTATGGCCGGTTCGCGCATGCCGATCGCCATCGCCCACGGCGAAGGCCATGCCGAGTTCGCCAGCGAGGAAGCCCTGCTCGAAGCCGACCTGTCCGGCTGCGTGGCGCTGCGCTTCGTCGACAACCACGGCAAGGTCACCGAGCGCTACCCGGCCAACCCGAACGGTTCGCCGCGCGGGATCACCGGCCTGACCAGCCGCGACGGTCGCGTCACCATCATGATGCCGCACCCTGAGCGTGTGTTCCGTGCCGTGCAGAACTCCTGGCGTCCTGACGACTGGAACGAAGATGCAGGCTGGATGCGCATGTTCCGCAACGCGCGGGCCTGGGTGAACTGAGTTTGTACAAACTCGCGTTCTTCGTCCCGCCAAGCCACGTCGACACGGTCAAGCAGGCCGTGTTCGCCGCGGGGGGCGGGCGGATCGGCGACTATGACAGTTGTGCCTGGCAGGTGCTGGGTCACGGCCAGTTCCGCCCGCTGGACGGCGCAACGCCGTTCATCGGGCAGACCGGTGTCGTCGAGTCGGTGGAGGAGTGGCGGGTGGAACTGGTGGTGGCGGACGAGCTGATTCACCAGGTCGTCGCGGCGCTGAAGCAGAGCCATCCCTATGAAACCCCGGCCTACGAGGCCTGGAAGCTCGCTGATATCTAAAAGCTGTATGCCGACCCTGTGGGAGCTGGCAAGCCAGCTCCCACAGGGTTTTTTGTTGTTTGTAAGGGGGTTATGGCCGGATCTCGATCATCGTCCCGTCCTTCACCAGCCGCCACACTTCCCGCATATCCTGGTTGCGCATGGCGATGCAGCCTTCGGTCCAGTCCAGGGTGTGAAACACCTCTTCCGGGTATTCGTCGCCCAGCGGCGTGCCATGCACCATGATCATCCCGCCCGGATTCACGCCATCTCGCCGCGCCTTTGCCGCGTCGCTGACATTCGGATACGAGACATGGATCGCCAGGTTGTAGCGGTCCGAGACCTTGCGCCAGTCCAGCCAGTAGAAGCCTTCCGGGGTGCGCTTGTCGCCTTCGCGCTCCTTGGCGCCCAGCGGTTTCTTGCCCAGCGAGATGCGGTAGGTCTTCATCGGCTCGCCGGCGCTGATCAGTTCCAGACGGCGCTGTGACTTGATCACCAGTACCTTGTCGATGCGGTCGAGGGAAGGGCTGAGGTCGGCCGGCGAGGCGGCCGGGGCATCCTGGGCGACGGGCTTCCTGATGATGGTTTCGGTAAAGGCCGCCTGGGACACCGAAGCCACACCGAGGCAGAAAAGAGCAAGCAACCAGCGCATGTGAACGGTATCCCCGAAAAGCGGTTTCACGAATCGATAGTAGGTGGCGGGGCGAAAGAGGGCGGCAGGCAGTCGTTGCGCACCGGGTAGTGCTGCTTTTCGCGGTCCCGATAGTAGCATTCTAGTGTGACGCGCACGGTGCGGAAAGCCAGCTCGTCCCACGGGATCTCATGTTCCTCGAACAAGCGCACCTCCAGGCTCTCGACGCCGACGTCGAAGTCCAGGTCGGCCAGCTCGCCGCGGAAGAATACGTGGACCTGGTTGATATGGGGCAGGTCGTAGAGATGGTAAAGCGTCAGATCGTGCAGGCGCGCACAGGCTTCTTCCACGGTTTCCCGACGCGCGGCCTGTTCCATGGTCTCGCCGTTCTCCATGAACCCGGCGGGCAGGGTCCAGTAGCCGAGGCGCGGTTCGATGGCGCGGCGGCACAGCAGGACCTGGTTGCCATGGCTGGGCAGCACGCCGGCGACGATGTTGGGATTCTGGTAATGGATGGTCTGGCAGTGATCGCAGACATAGCGCAGGCGGGAATCGCCGTCGGGAATGCGCTGGGTGACCGGCTTGCCGCACGCGCTGCAGTATTTCATGCTTATCTTCCTTAGAGTTGCCGCTATCTTCGCGCTCCGTTCGCGCGGGCCGCAAGTGCGATCGTCAGCGGGGGTTGGGCGCGACGCGGCTTTGGTGCATGATGCAGGACGCTATTGGACGAGAGAAACCATGCTGGACGAGCTACTTCGCCGTGTGAGCAGTCACACCCCGGGCACTTTGGAAACCGACAGACGTTTTCCCGAGGCCGCGGTGTTGTTGCCCATCACCCGCAGCGAAGAGCCGGAGCTGGTCCTCACGTTGCGCGCCAAGGGCCTGTCCACCCATGGTGGCGAGGTGGCCTTTCCCGGTGGGCGCCGTGATCCGGAAGATCCTGACCTGGTGTTCACCGCGCTGCGCGAGGCCGAGGAGGAAATCGGCCTGCCGCCGGGCCTGGTCGAGGTGATCGGCCCGCTGACGCCGCTGGTGTCGCTGCATGGCCTGAAGGTCACGCCGTACGTCGGGTTGATTCCCGACTACGTCGAGTACCAGCCCAACGACGCGGAAATCGCCGCGGTGTTCACCGTGCCTCTGGAGTTCTTCCGCCAGGACCCGCGCGACCACACCCACCGCATCGACTACCAGGGCCGCAGTTGGTACGTGCCGAGCTACCGCTTCGGCGAATACAAGATCTGGGGATTGTCGGCGATCATGATCGTCGAACTGGTCAACCTGCTCTACGACGCCAGGATCAGCCTGCACCAGCCACCCGAACGCTTCACTCCAATCTGACGAGCGGGACCACCCGCCGCGCATCCACCGTGAGGATCCACGCATGAAATACCGTCTGGGCGACCTGCGGGTCGAGACCCATCCGCAAAGCTGGGTGGCGCCCAACGCCACGCTGATCGGCAAGGTGCGCCTGCAGGCCGGGGCCAGCGTCTGGTTCAACGCGGTATTGCGCGGTGACAACGAGCTGATCGACATCGGCGAGAACAGCAACGTCCAGGACGGCACGGTGATGCACACCGACATGGGTTCGCCGCTGACCATCGGCAAGGGCGTGACCATCGGCCACAACGCCATGCTGCATGGCTGCTCGGTGGACGACTACAGCCTGATCGGCATCAACGCGGTGATCCTCAATGGCGCGCGGATCGGCAAGCACTGCATCATCGGCGCGAACGCGCTGATCCCGGAAGGCAAGGAAATCCCCGACGGCTCGCTGGTGATGGGCTCGCCGGGCAAGGTGGTGCGCGAACTGACCGACGCGCAGAAGAAAATGCTCGAAGCCAGTGCCGCCCACTACGTGCACAACGCCCAGCGCTATGCCCGCGACCTGGTCGCCGAGGACGCGTGATGAGCAACACGGAAAAACCGGTCGCCTCGCCCTGTGTCAGCATCTGTGCGCTGGATGACCACGATATCTGCACCGGCTGCCAGCGAACCGCCACGGAAATCACTCGCTGGGGCCGCATGGACAACGCCGAGCGCCGGCAGGTGCTGGTCCTTTGTCACGAGCGGGCCCTGGCCGCCGGCCTGATCTTCGGCCAGGCCGCCAAGGTCAGCTGACTCAAGGGACTTGGCCGCGCAGGGGCTGTGCATTACCCTGTGCGGCTTGTCCATCGGTTCTCTCCCATGTTCTTTCTCATCGCCTACATCAGCAGCGTGGTGCTGATCAACTACGCCTTCTCCAGTGCACCGCACCTGGATGTGATCTGGTCTGCCTGGGGCGGGCTGGTGTTCGTCCTGCGCGACATGGTGCAGACCCGCTTCGGCCATGGCGCGCTGGTCGCCATGCTGGTGGCGCTGGTGCTGTCCTATGTCACCTCGGATCCTGCCATCGCCCTGGCCAGTGCCACGGCCTTCGCCGTGTCCGAGCTGATCGACTGGCTGGTGTTCAGCATCACCAAAAGGCCGTTGCATGACCGCCTGTGGATCAGTTCGGCGCTGAGCATTCCCATCGATACCTTCATCTTCTTCGGCATGATCGGCGCCCTGACGCCGGCGGTGGTCGGTACTGCGCTGGCGTCGAAGTTCGCCGGGGTCACCGCCGTGTGGCTGGCGATGGCCTGGCGGGTGCGCAAGAACGCCATCGCTGGCTGATCCGCGGAAGGACCCAAAGCGGGTGGGCTCATGTAAAATACGCCCCTTTCGCTGGCCCGCACCGTGCTGGGGCGGTCCTGGATCTATCCCGCTGAGGACCTGAAATGACTCGTATCGGAACTCCATTGTCGCCCACCGCGACCCGCGTACTCCTGTGTGGCTGCGGCGAGCTGGGCAAGGAAGTGGTGATCGAGCTGCAACGCCTGGGCGTTGAAGTGATCGCCGTGGACCGTTACGCCAATGCCCCGGCGATGCAGGTGGCCCACCGCAGCCACGTGATCAACATGCTCGACGGCGCCGCCCTGCGTGCAGTGATCGAGGCCGAGAAGCCGCACTACATCGTCCCCGAGATCGAAGCCATCGCCACCGCCACCCTGGTGGAACTGGAAGCCGAAGGCTTCACCGTGGTGCCGACCGCCCGTGCCGCGCAACTGACCATGAACCGCGAAGGCATCCGTCGCCTGGCCGCCGAAGAGCTGGACCTGCCGACCTCGCCGTACCACTTCGCCGATACCTTCGAAGACTACAAGGCGGCCGCCCTGGACCTGGGCTTCCCTTGCGTGGTCAAGCCGGTGATGAGTTCGTCGGGCAAGGGCCAGAGCCTGCTGAAGAGCGCCGACGACCTGCAGAAGGCGTGGGACTACGCCCAGGAAGGCGGTCGCGCCGGCAAGGGCCGGGTGATCATCGAGGGCTTCATCGACTTCGACTACGAAATCACCTTGCTGACCGTTCGTCATGTCGGTGGCACCACCTTCTGCGCACCTGTCGGCCACCGCCAGGAGAAGGGCGACTACCAGGAATCCTGGCAGCCACAGGCCATGAGCCCGGTAGCCCTGGCTGAGTCCGAGCGCGTGGCCAAGGCGGTCACCGAAGCCCTGGGCGGTCGCGGTCTGTTCGGCGTGGAGCTGTTCGTCAAGGGCGACCAGGTCTGGTTCAGCGAAGTGTCGCCGCGTCCGCACGACACCGGCCTGGTCACCCTGATTTCCCAGGACCTGTCGCAGTTCGCCCTGCATGCCCGGGCCATCCTCGGCCTGCCGATCCCGGCAATCCGCCAGTTCGGCCCGTCGGCCTCGGCGGTGATCCTGGTGGAAGGTACTTCGCAACAGACCGCCTTCGACAACCTGGGTGCCGCCCTGGCCGAGCCGGACACCGCGCTGCGCCTGTTCGGCAAGCCGGAAGTCAACGGCCAGCGCCGCATGGGCGTGTGCCTGGCGCGTGACGAGTCGATCGAAGCGGCCCGGGCCAAGGCGACCCGTGCTTCGCAAGCGGTCAAGGTAGAGCTCTAAGCGCAACGCATCGGACGGCCGCAATGGCCGCCCGATCTGCTTTCACAACTCCGAGTGCCGGGTTTCCTTCAGGCACAGCACCGCGATCAGGCTCAGCAGGGCCGCCACCGACACATACCCGCCCACCCAGCTCAAGCCTCCCATCAGCACCAGTTTCTGCGCGAAGAAGGGGGCTGCCGAGGCACCGACGATACCGCCCAGGTTGTATGCCGCCGACGCACCGGTGTAGCGCACGTGGGTCGGGAACAGTTCAGGCAACAGCGCGCCCATCGGGGCAAAGGTCACGCCCATCAAGAACAGCTCGATGGCCAGGAACAGCGCCACCCCGGCGGTGGAGCCGGAGGTCAGCAGCGGTTCCATGGCGAAGCCCGAGGCAATCGCCAGCAGGGCGCCGACGATCAGCACCGGCTTGCGCCCGTAGCGGTCGCTGAGCCAGGCCGACAGCGGCGTGGCCAGGGCCATGAAGACCACGGCGAAGCACAGCAGGCCGAGGAAGGTCTCGCGGCTGTAGCCCAGCGTCGATACGCCGTAGCTCAGGGAAAACACCGTGGAGATGTAGAACAGCGCGTAGCACACCACCATGGCCGCGGCCCCCAGCAGCACCGGCATCCAGTACTGGGCGAACAGTTCGACCACCGGCAGCTTCACCCGCTCCTGGCGGGCGATGGCCTTGGCGAAGACCGGCGTTTCTTCCAGCTTCAGGCGCACGTACAGGCCGACGATGACCAGCGCGGCGCTGAGCAGGAACGGAATACGCCAGCCCCAGGCGCGGAAGTCTTCGTCGCTGAGCAGCATGGCGAGGGCCAGGAACAGGCCGTTGGCGGCGAGAAAGCCGATGGACGGGCCCAGTTGCGGGAACATGCCGAACCAGGCGCGCTTGCCCTTCGGCGCGTTCTCCGTGGCCAGCAGTGCGGCGCCGCCCCATTCGCCGCCCAACCCCAGGCCTTGGCCGAAGCGCAGCACGCAGAGCAGGATGGGGGCCCAGATGCCGATGCTGTCATGCCCTGGCAGCACGCCGATCAGCGTGGTGCAGACTCCCATCAGCAGCAGCGAGGCAACCAGGGTCGACTTGCGCCCGATGCGGTCGCCGAAGTGGCCGAACAGCGCCGAGCCCAATGGCCGGGCGAGGAAGGCGATGCCGAAGGTGAGGAAGGCCGAGAGCATCTGTGCGGTGCCGGAGGTCTGCGGAAAGAACACCGGACCGATCACCAGCGCAGCGGCGGTCGCGTAGACGTAGAAATCGTAGAACTCGATGGCGGTGCCGATGAAGCTGGCGGTGGCGACCCGTGCCGGCGAGTTGCCGGACGGCGCGGCGTCCGCTTCGTTGTAGGTGCTGCTGGTTGTCATGCGGTGTACCCCTGACAGTCGAGTGCTCTTCTGGCGACCACGCACGGATGGCAGCGAGGGGCGCCGGAGCGTTATTTATTGGAATGACTCGCGTCGCCGAGCATACGCCCTGTGGGGATAAGGACGGGCGCGGGCACTGTTCGGGGTGTGAAGCAGTACCGCTGGAGCGCGCGATGCAGGCGGAGTGCGCTGGCCGCAAGGCGCCGGATGCGGGTAGCGGGCGCGACGGCAGGGCTGGGTAAGCGTGGAGCGAGTATAGCCACATTCGATACCGGATGTGTCTATCTCGGCGCCTGGCGGGTAGCGGATCAGGCGGTGGGCAGGCGCGCCACGGTCCAGGCCAGGATGCGGCTGGCGCGGTTGTCCTCGGTTTCGAGGATTTCCAGGCGATAGCGGCCGATCCTCAGGCAAACGGCGCTGTCCGGGATGCTCTCCAGGGCTTCGGTCACCAGGCCGTTGAGGGTCTTGGGGCCGTCGCTGGGCAGGTGCCAGCCGAGGCAGCGGTTCAGTTCGCGGATGGCGATGGCGCCTTCGATGACGTAGCGCCCGTCGGCCTGCGGGTGGATGTGCGGGTTGTCCTGGCTGTCCTGTTCTTCGAACTCGCCGACGATTTCCTCAAGGATGTCTTCGAGCGTGACGATGCCCTGCACCTCGCCGTACTCGTCGACGACGATGCCCATGCGCCGCTGCTGCTTGTGGAAGTTCAGCAACTGCATCTGCAGCGGGGTGCTTTCCGGAACGAAGTAGGGTTCGTAGCAGGCGGCCAGCAGGCTTTCGTGGGTCAGCTCGGCCTTGGGCAACAGGTGGGCGATGTGGCGCAGGTTGAGCACCGCCTGGACCTGGTTGATATCGCTGTGGAACACCGGCAGGCGGGTGTGCTTGCAGGCGACCAGTTGTTCGATGATGGCCTCGATCGGGTCATCGAGGTTGACCCCGTCGACCTCGCTGCGCGGCACCAGGATGTGGTTGACGGTGATCTTTTCCAGGGCCAGGAGGCTGTTGGGCAGGGTGTGCGGGCCGGGTTTTTCGTGGTCGTCCTGGTCGTCACCGGTTTCCTCGGGATCCTGCTCGTGGTGATTCACCAGTGCCGGCTGCACCGCGAAGGGCCGAACGATCAGGCGGGCAATGCCATCCAGCAGGCAGGCCAGCGGCTGTAGCAGGCGAAGGGGCAGCCTGAGGATGATGCCCAGGCCGATGAAGGCCTCGGGATTGCGCCGGGCCAGTTGGCGTGGCAGGTACTCGGCGCAGACCAGCAACAGCACGGCGGCGCCCAGGCAGCCCTGCCAGAAACCGCTTTCGCCCTGGCAGCGCAGGCCGGTGAGGGCGGCGAGGGCGAACACCAGCAACTTGCCGAGGCTTGCGGCCAGGACCAGGGACTGGGCCGGGATGCCGTCGAGGGCAGGGTGGCTGTCGCTGTGCCGGGTACCGGCCAGGCGCTGGCGCGCGGCGTCGACGGCGGTGAACAGCGCCGACCACAACAAGGCCAGGGCGAGGAGCCCGAGCAGCGGAGCCAGCGGCAGAGTGTTCATCGATCGCCCGTCAGATATGCAGGATGAATTCGCGTACCAGCTTGCTGCCGAAGTACGCCAGCATCAGCAGGCAGAACCCGGCCAGCGTCCAGCGGATCGCCTTGTGTCCGCGCCAGCCGAGGCGGGTGCGGCCCCACAGCAGCACGCTGAAGACGATCCAGGCGACGCAGGCCAGCAGGGTCTTGTGTACCAGGTGCTGGGCGAACAGGTTGTCGAGGAACAGCCAGCCGGAGATCAGCGATAGGGTGAGCAGGCTCCAGCCGGCCCAGAGGAAGCCGAACAGCAGGCTTTCCATGGTCTGCAGCGGCGGGAAGTTGCGGATCAGGCCCGACGGGTGCTTGTGCTTGAGCTGATGGTCCTGCACCAGCAGCAACAGCGCCTGGAACACCGCGATGGTGAACAGGCCGTAGGCCAGGATCGACAGCAGGATATGGGCCAGGATGCCCGGTTCCTCGTTGATCAGCGGCACCGTGCCGGACGGCGCGAACTGGGCGATCAGCGCCGTCAGCAGGCCGAGCGGGAACAGCAGCAGGAGCAAATTCTCCACCGGGCTGCGCAGGCAGGCGAGCAGCGTGATGGCGATGACCGCCGTGGCGATCAGGCTGGCGGCGCTGAAGAAGTCCAGGCTCAGGCCCAGGGGCGTGAGCAACTGCCAGAACAGCGCCGTGCCCTGGGCGACGACCGCCACTGCGCCCAGCAGGCCGAGCAGGCGCTTGTCGGCCTTGACACCGCGGGACAGCCCGGTGGCTTGGAGGGCGAACGCGGCGGCGTACAGGCAGGCGGCGATCAGGTTGGGTAGCAAGCTGGGTGACAAGGGGAGCATAAGTCCTGTTAGGCAAGCCCGAAAGTCGCCGAGTTTGGCATAGAACGCGGGCCCCTAGGAAGACTGCGCGCCGACGGCATGGTGTGCGCTGGCGCCAGTCTTCGTTATAATCGCGCCCCTGCCCGCGCCCCTGGGCTGGCTAAACCCCGGTTCCACAGAGCCTGAAAGGATCCCCATGTTTGAAAACCTGACCGATCGTCTGTCACAGACGCTGCGCCATGTCACCGGCAAGGCCAAGCTGAATGAAGACAACATCAAAGACACCCTGCGCGAAGTGCGCATGGCGTTGCTCGAAGCCGACGTCGCCCTGCCGGTGGTCAAGGACTTCGTCAACAAGGTCAAGGAACGTGCGGTCGGTACCGAGGTTTCCCGCAGCCTGACCCCGGGCCAGGCGTTCGTGAAGATCGTCCAGGCCGAGCTCGAAGAGCTGATGGGCGCAGCCAACGAAGACCTGAGCCTGAATGCCGCACCGCCTGCCGTGGTGCTCATGGCCGGTCTGCAGGGGGCGGGCAAGACCACCACCGCCGGCAAGCTGGCGCGCTTCCTCAAGGAACGCAAGAAGAAGACCGTCATGGTCGTCTCCGCCGACGTCTATCGGCCGGCGGCGATCAAGCAGCTGGAAACCCTGGCCAACGACATCGGCGTGACCTTCTTCCCGTCCGATATCAGCCAGAAGCCGGTCGCCATCGCCGAAGCGGCGATCCGCGAAGCCAAGCTGAAATTCATCGACGTGGTCATCGTCGACACCGCCGGTCGTCTGCACATCGACGCCGACATGATGACCGAGATCAAGGACCTGCACGCCGCGGTCAAGCCGATCGAGACGCTGTTCGTGGTCGATGCCATGACCGGCCAGGACGCCGCCAACACCGCCAAGGCCTTCGGCGACGCGCTGCCGCTGACCGGCGTGGTGCTGACCAAGGTCGACGGTGACGCCCGTGGCGGTGCCGCGCTGTCGGTGCGCGCCATCACCGGCAAGCCGATCAAGTTCATCGGCATGGGCGAGAAGACCGAGGCCCTGGAACCGTTCCACCCGGACCGTATCGCCTCGCGGATCCTCGGCATGGGCGACGTGCTCAGCCTGATCGAGCAGGCCGAGCAGAACATCGACAAGGCCAAGGCCGACAAGCTGGCCAAGAAGCTGAAGAAGGGCAAGGGCTTCGATCTTGAAGACTTCCGCGACCAGCTGCAGCAGATGAAGAACATGGGCGGCCTCGGCGGCCTGATGGACAAGCTGCCGAGCATCGGCGGGGTCAACCTGTCGCAGATGGGCAACGCCCAGGGCGCGGCCGAGAAGCAGTTCAAGCAGATGGAAGCGATCATCAACTCGATGACCCCGGCCGAGCGCCGCGATCCCGAGCTGATCAGCGGTTCGCGCAAGCGCCGCATCGCCCTGGGTTCCGGCACCCAGGTGCAGGACATCGGCCGCCTGATCAAGCAGCACAAGCAGATGCAGAAGATGATGAAGAAGTTTTCTGCCAAGGGCGGCATGGCCAAGATGATGCGCGGCCTCGGCGGCATGATGCCTGGCGGCGGCATGCCCAAGCTGTAAACCCTATTCCGGGGTGGTGGCGCTTGCGGCACCACCCTCGAAACCCGCCCCGGCGGGAAAATTGCCGCCTTATATAAGGCGGCCTCATTGCAGATCTGTATGACAGACAGGCAGTTGCCAGAAAAAAGGCATTTGCAAAAGTCCGTGCATTCCCCGAGAATATGCGGCCTTTCGGGCACCCGTGCCCGTTTGGCCTATAGATTTGCAGCACCGACTACAGGAACGATGTTCACATGGTAACCATCCGTCTTGCCCGTGGCGGCTCCAAAAAGCGCCCATTCTACCACCTCACCGTGACCAACAGCCGCAATGCGCGCGATGGTCGTTTCGTTGAGCGTATCGGCTTCTTCAACCCGATTGCTTCGGGCGCAGAAGTCAAACTGTCCGTAAACCAAGAGCGCGCCACCTACTGGCTGGCTCAAGGTGCACAGCCGTCTGAGCGCGTTGCTCAGCTGCTGAAGGAAGCTGCCAAGGCTGCTGCCTGAGCACTATGAACGCGACGCCAGAAACTGCGGATGACCTCATCGTCGTCGGCAAGATTTTTTCGGTACACGGCGTTCGCGGCGAGGTGAAGGTCTTTTCCTTTACCGATCCGATCGACAACCTGTTGCAGTACCGCCACTGGACGCTTCGGCGCGAAGGCGTGGTCAAGCAGGTAGAGCTGGTCAAGGGCCGATCCGGTCAAAAGGATCTGGTCGCCAAGCTCAAGGGGCTCGACGATCGCGATGAAGCTCGTCTTCTGAGCGGTTATGAGATCTGTATCTCGCGAAGCCTTTTGCCCAACCTGGCCAACGACGAGTACTACTGGTACCAGCTCGTGGGCCTGAGCGTCATCAACCAGGACGGACAGCTGTTCGGCAAGGTTGATCACCTGTTGGAGACCGGCGCGAACGATGTAATGGTGGTCAAGCCCTGTGCTGGCAGCCTCGATGATCGTGAACGACTGTTGCCGTATACCCGGCAATGCGTCCTTTCGATCGATCTGGCGGCAAGTGAAATGAGGGTCGAGTGGGACGCGGATTTCTAAGCAATGGCCAGCCTGCGCGTAGAAGTCATCACGTTGTTCCCCGAGATGTTCTCGGCCATCAGTGAGTACGGCATTACCAGCCGAGCGGTGAAACAGGGGTTGTTGCAACTGACCTGCTGGAATCCGCGGGACTACACCACGGATCGTCACCACACGGTGGATGATCGGCCTTTTGGCGGTGGTCCGGGCATGGTGATGAAGATCAAGCCCCTGGAAGACGCCCTGGTCCAGGCCAGGCAGGCAACCGGAGGCGAGGCGAAGGTGATCTACCTGTCGCCGCAAGGCCGCAAGCTGAATCAGTCGGCGGTCAAGGACCTGGCGAAGCATGAATCGTTGATTCTGATAGCCGGTCGTTACGAAGGCATCGACGAGCGTTTCATTGAAGCTCATGTCGATGAAGAGTGGTCGATTGGCGACTATGTACTGTCTGGCGGCGAGCTGCCGGCGATGGTCCTGATCGATGCGGTTACACGGCTGCTGCCCGGAGCTTTAGGGCATGTGGACTCGGCGGAGGAAGACTCTTTCACCGACGGTCTGCTGGATTGCCCGCACTACACCCGACCGGAGGTGTATGCGGATCAGCGTGTTCCCGACGTGTTGCTTAGTGGCAACCATGCACACATCCGGCGCTGGCGTTTGCAGCAGTCCCTTGGGCGGACCTGGGAACGACGCGCTGATCTTCTGGAAAGTCGCTCACTTTCTGGAGAAGAGAAGAAGCTGCTCGAGGAATACATCCGCGAGCGGGACGATAGTTAACGTATCGATGGTAAATCCGAGATTTGCCTTAGGAGCACAAGATGACCAACAAAATCATTCAGCAGATCGAAGCTGAACAGATGAGCAAAGAGATCCCTACCTTTGCCCCGGGCGACACCGTTGTCGTTCAGGTGAAAGTGAAGGAAGGCGATCGTTCCCGTCTGCAGGCGTTCGAAGGCGTTGTAATCGCCAAGCGCAACCGCGGTCTGAACAGCGCATTCACCGTTCGCAAGATCTCCAACGGTGTTGGCGTTGAGCGTACTTTCCAGACCTACAGCCCGCAAATCGACAGCCTGGCCGTGAAACGTCGTGGTGACGTGCGTAAAGCCAAGCTGTACTACCTGCGTGACCTGTCCGGTAAAGCAGCTCGCATCAAGGAAAAACTGGCCTGAGTCCAGTCCGACCTTTGCGAAAGAAAGGGCAGCCTGCGGGCTGCCCTTTTTGTTTTCCGCAAATCCAGTTTTTGCCCAAGTGATGCCATGACCACCCGAGACCAGGAAATCGAACGCCGCACCGAACTGTCGGTGACCCGCGTGACCAAGGCTGTGTTCCCTTCCACCACCAACCACCACAACACCCTGTTCGGCGGCACCGCCCTGGCCTGGATGGACGAAGTCTCGTTCATCGCCGCCACGCGTTTCTGTCGCCTGCCGCTGGTGACCGTGTCCACTGACCGCATCGACTTCAAGCACCCGATCGCCGCCGGCTCCATCGTCGAACTGGTCGGACGGGTGGTGAAGGTCGGCAACACCAGCCTCAAGGTGGAAGTCGAGGTGTTCGTCGAAAGCATGAGCTGCGACAGCCGCGAGAAAGCCATCCACGGTCTGTTCAGCTTCGTCGCCATCGACGAGGACAAGCGTCCGGTGCCGGTACTGCCCGGCTTCTGAGCCTTCACTCCTTCTGTTGCTGGATCAGTGCCAGCAATGTCCATCCCGGCCCCGGCTTGAGCGTACTGTCCGGCCCGCACACATGCACCCAGCCATTGGCGTCGCGGGCGAACAGCAAGGTCGCCCGCTCGCCATGCAGCGCGCGATAAGCGTCCCAGTCGAAGGCTTCGGTCAGGTGCGTGCTGTACAGCTCTGCGCCCTGGTGCAGCTGATTGGCCAGTTGTACGTAGGTCAACGGCTGGCTGCCCAGCGCCTGCCCGCGGTGTTCGTCGCTGGCGCGGTGCTTGTCGCTGCGGCTGAGCTCCAGGCCGCTGGCCAGGGAAAACAGGCGCTGTGCACCGAAATCATGGCGAAAGCGCATGCAGGCCAGGGCGTTCAGCTCACCCGCCGGCGACAGGCCGAGCAGGTGGCCCAGCCCGACCAGGTCCAGATGAGCATCGGCGTGCTGTGATGCAGGGTTGCCGAAATAGGTCGCCAGCCCGTCCATGCGCGCCGCGCGAATGTTCTCCCAGCTGGAATCGGTAAGCAGCACGCGGCTGCCCATCTCCTGCAAGGCCTTGGCGATGGCACGTGCCGGCGGGTTGGCGCCCACGATGAGAAAGCCGCTGGGCGCCGGTTCCGCCACTTTCAACAGGCGGGCCAAGGGACGCGCTGTGGCGCTCTGCAACACCACGGTGCCGATGATTACGGCGAAGGTCAGCGGCACCAACAGCAGGGCGCCCTCATGTCCGGCTTCGTCGAGGCGGATGGCGAAGATCGCCGACACCGCCGCCGCGACGATGCCACGCGGGGCGATCCAGGCCAGCAGGGCGCGTTCCCGCCAGTTCAGTGGCGAACCCCAGGTGGACAGGGCGACATTCAAAGGCCGGGCGACCAACTGGATCACCAGCAGCAGTGCCAGCACCGCCGGGCCGAGGCCGAGCAGGGCATGCAGGTCGAGGCGCGCCGCCAGCAGGATGAACAGCCCGGAAATCAGCAGGACGCTGAGGTTTTCCTTGAAATGCAGGATCTGCCGGACATCCACGCCCTTCATGTTCGCCAGCCACATGCCCATCACCGTCACCGCCAGCAGCCCGGATTCGTGCATGACCTGGTTGGCGGCGATGAAGATGCCCAGTACCGCCGCCAGCGAGGCCAGGTTGTGCAGGTATTCCGGTAGCCATTGCTCGCGCATCACCTGGCCGAGGATCCAGCCACCGGCGGCACCGAAGGCGCTGCCGCAGAAGATCACTCCGGCAAAGGTCTTCAGGCTCTGGCTCAGGCCGTCGTCCGCGGCGCTGGCGATGATGAAGCTGTACACCACCACGGCGAGCAGGGCGCCGATCGGGTCGATGACGATGCCTTCCCAGCGCAGGATGTTGGCGACCGCCGCCTTGGGCCGCACCACCCGCAGCATCGGCACGATCACGGTGGGACCGGTGACCAGGGTCAGGGTGCCGAACAGCACCGCCAGCGGCCAGTCGAATCCCAGCAGCCAGTGGGTGGCCACGGCGATCACCAGCCAGGTGGACAGCGCGCCCAGGGTGACCATCCGCTGTACCACGCTGCCGATCTCGCGCCATTGCGAAAGGTGCAGGGTCAGGCTGCCCTCGAACAGGATCAGTGCCACCGCCAGCGATACCAGCGGCATCAGCAGGGGGCCGAACATCTCCTGGGGATCGAGCCAGCCCAGCACCGGTCCGGCGACGATGCCGCTGAGCAGGAGGAAGAGAATGGCCGGCAGTTTCAGGCGCCAGGCCAGCCACTGGCAGGCCAGTGCCGCCGCGCCGATGCCGCCGAAAGCCAGCAGGATCTGTTGTTCGTTCATGCGGATTCCCTATCCTGGGCGGGTTATGGAAGACTAGCCACATTTCGGCGTTTTCATCGCCTGTTCTCAGAGCCGTCATGCCCGCAATAGACCATCCCCTGATCGACCAGTTTCTCGATGCCCTGTGGCTGGAGAAGGGTCTCTCCGACAACACCCGCGTGTCCTATCGCAGCGACCTGGCCCTGTTCAACGGCTGGCTGCAGGAAAAGGGTATTGCACTGCCCGACGCCGGTCGCGAGCTGATTCTCGATCACCTCGCCTGGCGCCTGGACAATGCCTACAAGCCGCGCTCCACGGCGCGTTTCCTTTCCGGCGTGCGCGGCTTCTACCGCTACCTGCTGCGGGAAAAACTGATCGCCGTCGACCCCACCCTGCAAGTGGACATGCCGCAGCTGGGCCGGCCTCTGCCCAAGTCCCTGTCCGAAGCCGATGTCGAGGCGTTGCTGCGCGCGCCGGACCTGGGCGAAGCCATCGGCCAGCGCGACCGCGCCATGCTTGAGGTGCTCTACGCCTGCGGCCTGCGGGTGACCGAACTGGTCAGCCTGACCCTCGACCAGGTCAACCTGCGCCAGGGCGTGCTGCGGGTGATAGGCAAGGGCAGCAAGGAGCGCCTGGTGCCGATGGGCGAAGAGGCGGTGGCCTGGCTCGAACGCTACCTGCGCGACGGCCGCAACGAACTGCTCAACGGCCGTCCCAGCGACGTTTTGTTCCCCAGCCTGCGCGGCGAGCAGATGACCCGGCAGACCTTCTGGCACCGCATCAAGCACCACGCCACCGTGGCCGGGATCGGCAAGGCGCTGTCGCCGCACACCCTGCGCCATGCCTTCGCCACTCACCTGCTCAACCATGGCGCCGACCTGCGGGTGGTGCAGATGTTGCTGGGCCACAGCGACCTCTCCACCACGCAGATCTACACCCACGTGGCCAAGGCCCGCCTGCAGGAACTGCACGCCCGTCACCATCCGCGCGGTTAGCCGCTATTTGGCTTCTCGACGGCCCGTGTACTGGGCAGTGAATGTGTTAGTCTTTCAATGTTTACGTCCTGGGCCGGCGAAATCCCCGCGTTTTCAGCACGGGCGTCCCTATTCCGGTCCTATGCAAGGAGTTTCCCCTCATGCGCTTGATCCAGACACTCGCGGCCGCCGCCCTGGCGCTGGTCACTTCGTTCGCCGTGGCTGACGATGCCGAAAAGGCGATCCGCGAAACGCTGAAATCGCTGGATTCCGAAATCCCCGTCGAGAGCATCGCCAAGAGCCCGTTCTCCAGCCTGTACGAAGTCAAGCTGCAGGGCGGTCGCGTTCTCTATGCCAGCGCCGACGGCCAGTATGTGATGCAGGGCAACCTGTTCCAGGTGGAAAACGGCAAGCCGGTCAACCTCACCGAGAAGGCCGAGCGTGCCGGTATCGCCAAGACCATCAACACCATCCCGACTTCGGAAATGGTGATCTACCCGGCCAAGGGCCAGGCCAAGTCGCACATCACCGTCTTCACCGATACCACCTGCCCGTACTGCCACAAGCTGCACGAGGAAGTCGCCGAGCTGAACAAGCTCGGTGTCGAAGTGCGCTACGTCGCTTTCCCGCGCCAGGGCCTCGGCTCGCCGGGTGACGAACAGCTGCAGGCGGTCTGGTGTTCCAAGGACCGCAACGCGGCGCTGGACAACATGATCGGCGGCAAGGAAATCAAGGCCGCCAAGTGCGAGAACCCGGTGGGCAAGCAGTTCGCCATGGGCCAGTCGATCGGTGTCAACGGCACCCCGGCCATCGTCCTCGAGGACGGCCAGGTGATCCCGGGCTACCAGCCGGCGAAACAGGTGGCCAAGCTGGCCCTGGCCAGCACCAAGTAATTCAATCAGCGGGCCGTCTTCATGGGGAGACGGCCTTTTTCACGACCGGCCGCGCGTCGGTCGTTCAATGGGGAGTTCACAGTGAAACCGGTCAAAGTAGGCATCTGTGGGTTGGGGACCGTCGGTGGCGGAACCTTCAATGTTCTTAAGCGAAACGCCGAGGAAATCGCCCGCCGCGCCGGGCGTGGCATCGAAGTGGCACAGATTGCCATGCGTTCGCCCAACCCGAACTGCCAGATTACCGGTACCCCCATTACCGCTGACGTGTTCGAGGTCGCGAGCAACCCCGAGATCGATATTGTCATTGAACTGATCGGCGGCTACACCGTGGCCCGCGACCTGGTGCTCAAGGCCATCGACAACGGCAAGCACGTGGTCACCGCGAACAAGGCGCTGATTGCCGTGCACGGCAACGAGATCTTCGCCCGCGCCCGCGAGAAGGGCGTCATCGTCGCCTTCGAGGCCGCGGTGGCCGGCGGCATCCCGGTGATCAAGGCGATCCGCGAAGGCCTCTCGGCCAACCGCATCAACTGGGTGGCCGGCATCATCAACGGCACCGGCAACTTCATCCTCACCGAGATGCGCGAGAAGGGTCGCACCTTCCCTGACGTGCTGGCCGAAGCCCAGGCCCTGGGCTATGCCGAAGCCGATCCGACCTTCGACGTCGAAGGCATCGACGCTGCGCACAAGCTGACCATCCTCGCGTCCATCGCCTTCGGTATCCCGCTGCAGTTCGACAAGGCCTATACCGAGGGCATCACCCAGCTGACCACCGCCGACGTCAACTACGCCGAGGCCCTGGGCTATCGCATCAAGCACCTGGGCGTGGCCCGCAGCACTGCTGCCGGCATCGAGCTGCGCGTGCACCCGACCCTGATTCCGGCCGACCGCCTGATCGCCAACGTCAATGGCGTGATGAACGCGGTCATGGTCAACGGCGACGCCGCTGGCTCCACGCTGTTCTATGGCGCCGGCGCCGGCATGGAGCCGACCGCTTCCTCGGTGGTCGCCGACCTGGTGGACGTGGTTCGCGCCATGACCGCCGACCCGGAAAACCGCGTACCGCACCTGGCCTTCCAGCCGGATTCGCTGTCCGCCCACCCCATTCTGCCGATCGAAGCCTGCGAGACCGCGTACTACCTGCGCATCCAGGCCAAGGACCATCCGGGCGTACTGGCCCAGGTGGCGAGCATCCTTTCCGAACGCGGGATCAACATCGAGTCGATCATGCAGAAGGAAGTCGAGGAACAGGACGGCCTGGTCCCGATGATCCTGCTGACCCACGAGGTGCAGGAGCAGCGCATGAACGACGCGATCGTCGCTCTGGAAGCGCTGCAGGATGTGATCGGCAAGGTCGTGCGGATCCGCGTCGAACAACTCAATTAATTCCAGCCGCGAGTCGCCGCGCCAGGTGTGCGGCTCGCGACGCCAAGAAAGGTTTGTCCCATGCGCTATATCAGTACCCGTGGCCAGGCGCCGGCCCTGAATTTCGAAGACGTGCTGCTGGCTGGCCTGGCCAGCGACGGCGGTCTCTACGTACCGGAAAACCTGCCGCGTTTCACCCAGGAAGAGATTGCTTCCTGGGCTGGCCTGCCGTACCACGAGCTGGCGTTCCGGGTGATGCGCCCGTTCGTCACCGGCAGCATCGCCGACGCTGATTTCAAGAAGATCCTCGAAGAAACCTACGGCGAGTTCGCCCACGCGGCGGTCGCGCCGCTGCGCCAGCTGAACAGCAACGAGTGGGTGCTCGAGCTGTTCCACGGCCCGACCCTGGCGTTCAAGGACTTCGCCCTGCAACTGCTCGGTCGCCTGCTCGACCACGTCCTGGCCAAGCGTGGCGAGCGCGTGGTGATCATGGGCGCCACCAGCGGTGACACCGGTTCCGCGGCGATCGAAGGCTGCCGTCGTTGCGACAACGTCGACATCTTCATCCTGCACCCGCACCAGCGCGTGTCGGAAGTGCAGCGCCGGCAGATGACCACCATCCTCGGCGAGAACATCCACAACATCGCCATCGAAGGCAACTTCGACGACTGCCAGGAGATGGTCAAGAACAGCTTCGCCGACCAGGGCTTCCTCAAGGGCACTCGCCTGGTGGCAGTCAACTCGATCAACTGGGCGCGGATCATGGCCCAGATCGTCTACTACTTCCACGCGGCCCTGCAGCTGGGCGGCCCGGCCCGTTCCGTGGCGTTCTCGGTGCCGACCGGCAACTTCGGCGACATCTTCGCCGGCTACCTGGCGCGCAACATGGGCCTGCCGATCAGCCAGCTGATCGTCGCGACCAACCGCAACGACATCCTGCACCGCTTCATGAGCGGCAACCAGTACGTCAAGGAAACCCTGCACGCGACCCTGTCGCCGTCGATGGACATCATGGTCTCGTCGAACTTCGAACGCCTGCTGTTCGACCTGCACGGTCGCAACGGCGCGGCGATCGCCGAGCTGATGGCCAACTTCAAGCAGGGTAGCGGCTTCAGCGTCGAGCAGGACCGCTGGACCGAAGCGCGCAAGCTGTTCGACTCGCTGGCCGTGGATGACGCGCAGACCTGCGAAACCATCGCCGAAGTCTTCGCCCAGACCGGCGAAGTGCTCGACCCGCACACCGCGATCGGCGTCAAGGCCGCCCGCGAATGCCGCCGCAGCCTGGACACCCCGATGGTGGTGCTGGGCACCGCGCACCCGGTCAAGTTCCCGGATGCGGTGGAGAAGGCCGGTGTCGGCAAGGCCCTGGAACTGCCGGCGCACCTGTCCGACCTGTTCTCGCGGGAAGAGCGTTGCACCGTCCTGGGCAACGACCTGGCCAAGGTCCAGGCGTTCGTCAGCCAGCATGGCAATCGGGGCAAGCCGCTGTAAGCCTGTTGTCTGATGCAGAAAAGCCCGTCTTGCGACGGGCTTTTTCATTTCCGCAGGATTGCCCTGCGATCCACCATCGGAAATAGAAGCCCTTTCTTCGGATTTGTCCTATAGGGGCCCCGGTGAGTTTTCCCTAGAGTGGCCGCTTCGTGCCATCACGGAGAACTGTCCATGCACTCCCTCAAGGTCCTGATCCTCGAAGACCATCCCTTCCAGCTCATGGCATTGCACCAGATGCTCAACGCGGCGGGCGTCTTCGATGTGCTCGCAGCAGAGTCGGTGAGTTGTGCCCGGCAGATGCTCGAACGCCGTGGCCCGGTGGACGTCGCCATTTGCGACCTGTACATGGATGGCCCGGACGGGCTGGCGATGATCAACCACCTGGCCGACAAGCGACTGGCCGGCGCATTGATCGTGCTCAGCGATGCCGAGCCTGCCTTGCTCGACACAATCGCCGAACTTGCCCCGCAACTTGGCCTGCAGCTGCTGGGCTGCTTGCAGAAACCAGCCAGTGGCGCCGTTCTCCACCGCCTGCTGAGTGAATACCGAGACTGGCGCGGTGATCCGCCAGTGTCGGCCAGCGCGCCGCCGATACATGCCTTGAGCCGGCTCTCGGCGGAGCAGCTGGCCCAGCTACGCCAGCAATGGCAAGTGAACTACCAGCCCAGAATTGACGCCGATGGCAGCCTGGCCTGCGTCGAAGCCTCGGTACGCTGGCAACATCCGACCCTCGGTTCACTGGTGGCGGGTCAGTTCTTCACCGTACCCGAGGGCACCGCACTGCTGGAGATGCTCACCTGGCACGTGCTGGAGAACGCCCTGGCGCTCAGTGCGACGGATGGCCGAGACCTGCCGGTGGCGGTGAGCCTGCCGCCCGCGTTGTTGCTCGACGAAGCGCTGGTCGAGCGCCTGGAACGCTTGCTGGCCCAGCATCGCCTGCCTGCCAGCAGCCTGACCCTGGCAATCGGCGAACTTCATTGCGACCAGCTCGATCCTTGCCAACTGCAACGCCTGGCCTTCCTGCACCAACTGGGTGTGCGGCTATGCCTGGACGAATTCGGTCGTGGCACCGCGAACCTGCCTCAGCTGTTCGACCTGCCCCTCAGCGAATTGAAGCTTCCCGTTGAGTTCGTCCGCGGCATGGCCGAGGAGGGCAGCAAGGCGGCAGTGGTAGCGGCGGCGCTGATACTGGCGCGACGTTCGGCGCTGGAAGTGGTGGTGACGGAGGTGGATACCCTGGCCGATTGGCAAGCGCTGCGGGGGCTGGGGCACCCCAGGGTGCAGGGGCGTTTCGTTGCCGGGCCGATGTCGGGCGACGAACTGCTCCGGTGGATAGACGCCCGTGCGTCGAAAACACGGGACGAACAAGGAGTGGCTTGATAGATGGGTGGCTTTTTGATATCACCGTTTCAGGGGGCATTCAATCTGTCATGTTTCCCGGGCATGCTCGCCTGACCCCTGGTAAAACCCCGCGTTGCCGAACTTTCCCGGCATTGGCGGGGTCAGTCGAAAACCACTTGGTCCTATCGAGGTGAAGATGGAATCGATCAGCGTGTTGCTCAATGAAGCATTGGCACCTTATCAGGTCACCCTGGTTCCCCAGGGCACTGGCGACTTCAGCGTGTCGCTGCGTGACGAGAATGGTTTCGACATATTGCAACGCACCGCCCGCGCCACTCAGTTGCAGGACCAGCGCCTGCTGGTGGACCTGGTGGACGGCCTGCAGCGCGACCTGCGCATCGCCGAGGGCCGCCTGCAGCCCTGCGTGATCGCGGCCTGGCAACATGCACGGCAGGGGCGTGGTTTATCGGCTACCTTGTGAGGGGAACCTTTGCCGGAGGAGGCAATCAGACACCATACAGGCAGGCAGTCAGCATTTTGCTCCGATGCTGACTGAATGCCTTCACGAAAGGCCCCCCAATTGGCCTTCGTTTAACCCCGTTCGGGCTCCCCACCGTTCGGGGTTTCTTTTTGCCTGCCGATCAGGGGTGGTCGTCGTTGAAGAAGTGTTGCGCGTCCTGCAGATAGGTCTCGCGGGTGTGCTCGTCGAGCCATTCGGCATACAGCGGCGGCAGGGCGCTTTCGCGCATCTGCAGCAGTAGCTGGTTCACATGGGTCACGGCTTCACGGCCCAGCGGCGTGTCGGAACAGCCAACATGAATGAACTGGTACTCGGCCATGCCTTGGATCGGGTAGAAGGTCAGCGCGTCCAATGGTTGGCCCAGCTCCTGGGTCAGGTAGCGGACTTCCGGCCAGTACCCCAGCAGCCATTTCAGCCGCCCCAGGTTCTGCATCTGCAACAGGCTGCGCACGGCGTCGTTGCCGTAGTGCGGGGTGAGGTTGTCTGGCGGGGTGGCCTTGAGCAGGATGTCCACCGGTGTGCTGTAGCTACGCTCGGCGACCATCCCCAGGCGCGCGGTCTGGCTCGCCAGCAGTGCCTTCAGATCGACACTGCCGTCCACCAGGAAGGGTTCGACCATCGCCGCATCCTGCTTGCGCACGATCAGGCCGTTGCTCAGGGTGCCCATGCTCGGCACCGAGAAATGAATGAAACGCGCCCGCTCCGGGGTCCACAGCAGGGTCGCGTCACAGGTGAAGTTGCGCTCCTGGAGCATCTGCAGGGCCCGGGCGCGATTGACCCGGAGGATGCTGTGGTCGTACTCGGGCATCTGCTCGATCAGACGGGCGAGCATCTGGTCCACGGCGCCCTGGCCCTTGCGCGTGCCCTCGAAGATGGTCAGCGGCGGCAGGTCGCGCAGCAGCCAGGTCAGTCGCTCCTTGGCCGTCACCATGCCGGAAGTGCCCAGCAGCATGCCGAGCAGCAGGCCCAGGCCAGTGACGCGCCAGAGCCGCTTCAGATGGCACCCTGCTCGCGCAGGTCGCTGATGGTCGCCGGGCTGTAGCCCAGTTCGCCAAGCAACTGGTCGGTGTGCTCGCCGAGCTTCGGCCCGACCCACTCGCTGGAGCCCGGGGTGTCGGACAGCTTGGGCACGATGCCCGGCATCTTGAACGACTTGCCGTCCGGCAGCTTCGCCTGGAGGAACATTTCGCGGGCGAGGAATTGCGGGTCGCTGAACATGTCTTCGGCGGAGTAGATGCGGCTGGCCGGCACCTGCGCGTCGTTCAGGGTCTGCATCAGGGCGTCCAGCGGCACGCTGTTGGCCCAGCGGTCGATCACGCCGTACAACTCGTCGCGGCGCAGGTCGCGGCCGTCGTTGCTGGCCAGTGCAGGATCCTCGGCCAGGTCGGTGCGGCCGATGGCGAGCATGAAGCGCTTGAAGATGGCATCGCCGTTGGCACCGATCTGCACGTGCTTGCCATCGGCGCTGGTATGGATGGAGGAGGGCGTGATGCCCGGCATGATGTTGCCGGTGCGCTCGCGGATGAAGCCGAACACATCGAATTCCGGGACCATGCTTTCCATCATGGCGAAGATCGCCTCGTACAGCGCCACGTCCACCACCTGGCCTTCGCCGCCGTTGACCTCGCGATGACGCAAGGCCATCAGCGCGCCGATCACGCCCCACAGGGCAGCGATGGAGTCACCGATGGAAATTCCGGTGCGCACCGGCGGACGGTCCTCGAAACCGGTGATATAGCGCAGCCCGCCCATGGATTCGCCCACCGCGCCGAAGCCCGGCTGGTCCTTCATCGGCCCGGTCTGGCCGAAACCGGACAGGCGCACCATCACCAGCTTCGGGTTCAGCGCCTTGAGCACGTCCCAGCCCAGGCCGAGCTTTTCCAGCACGCCGGGGCGGAAATTCTCGATCAGGATGTCGGCGTCGGCCAGCAGGCGCTTGAGGATCGCCATGCCTTCGGGATGCTTGAGGTTGAGGGTCAGCGACTGCTTGTTGCGGGCCTGGACGAACCACCACAGCGAGGTGCCCTCGTACAGCTTGCGCCACTTGCGCAGCGGATCGCCGCCGTCCGGCGACTCGACCTTGACCACCTGGGCGCCGAATTCGGCGCAGATGCGCGAGGCGAACGGCCCGGCGATCAGGGTTCCGAGTTCGACGACTTTCAGACCGGCGAGGGGTTTGCTGGGCAGCGACATCGGGGCATCCGTGGCAAAGGGTGGAGCGCTCGTTTTTATCACAGGGCGACAGCCTCAGATACTGTTGTAGCGCAGGATTGTGGCAGCGCGTCGTCGATTGTCGGCGCATCGGGTAGACTGTCCGACTTTTCCGATACCAGAAGCCCGCCCCCATGGCCCAGCCGTCCACCACCTACAAATTCGAACTGAACCTCACCGACCTCGACCGTGGCGTCTATGAAAGCGTCAAGCAGACCATCGCCCGGCACCCGTCGGAGACCGAGGAGCGCATGGCCGTGCGTCTGCTGGCCTATGCCCTGTGGTACAACGAGAACCTGTCGTTCGGCCGTGGTCTGTCGGACGTCGACGAAGCCGCATTGTGGGAAAAGAGCCTGGATGACCGCATCCTGCACTGGATCGAAGTCGGCCAGCCGGACGCCGATCGCCTGACCTGGTGCTCCCGTCGCACCGAGCGCACCAGCCTGCTGGCCTACGGCAGCCTGCGGGTCTGGCAGAACAAGGTGGTGGACGCGGTGAAGGGCCTGAAGAACCTGAACATTGCCGCCGTTCCCCAGGACGTCCTGGAGACCCTGGCCACCGACATGCCGCGTTCGATCAAGTGGGACGTGATGATCAGCGAAGGCACGGTGTTCGTCACCGACGATCGCGGCCAGCACGAAGTGCAACTGGAGTGGTTGCTCGGGGAGCGTGGCTGAGCCGTCCCATGCGCATCGAACCGCGATCCCTGCCGCCGACCCTGCCATTCCTCGGCGACCTGCCGCCACTGCTGACCCGCCTGTACGCCGCCCGTGGCGTGCAACGCGCCGAAGAGCTGGACAAGAGTCTGGCGCGGTTGCTGCCGTTCACCCTGCTCAAGGGCATCGACGGGGCGGTGGACCTGCTGGTCGAGGCCCTGGCCCAGCGCCAGCGCATCCTGATCGTCGGTGACTTCGACGCCGACGGCGCCACCGCCAGCAGCGTCGGCGTGCTCGGCCTGCGCCTGCTGGGCGCGGCCCATGTCGAATACCTGGTGCCCAACCGCTTCGAATATGGCTATGGGCTGACCCCGGAGATCGTCGCGGTGGCCTTGCAGCGCACGCCAGACCTGCTGATCACCGTGGACAACGGCATCTCCAGCGTCGACGGCGTGGCGGCGGCCAAGGCGGCAGGGCTCAAGGTGCTGGTCACCGACCACCACTTGCCCGGCCACGAACTGCCCCTGGCCGATGCCATCGTCAACCCCAACCAGCCGGGTTGCGAGTTCCCGAGCAAGTCGCTGGCCGGGGTCGGGGTGATCTTCTACGTGCTGATGGCCTTGCGCGCGCGCCTGCGTGCTCTCGGCCATTACGAGAACAAGCCGCAGCCGAACCTCGGCGAACTGCTCGACCTGGTGGCCCTGGGCAGTGTCGCCGACGTGGTGCCGCTGGACGCCAACAACCGCATCCTGGTGCACCAGGGCCTGGAGCGCATCCGCGCCGGCCGCGCCCGCGCCGGGCTCAAGGCGATCCTCGAAGTGGCCCGTCGCGACCATCGCCGCATCACCTCCACCGACCTCGGTTTCATCCTCGGTCCACGGCTCAATGCCGCCGGTCGCCTGGACGACATGAGCCTGGGCATCGAATGCCTGCTCAGCGAAGACGAGACGATGGCGCGGGAGATGGCGGTACAGCTGGACGAGCTGAACCAGGACCGCAAGTCCATCGAGCAGGGCATGCAGCGCGAGGCCCTGGCCCAGCTCAAGGACTTGCCCGTCGAGTCGATGCCATACGGCTTGTGCCTGTTCGAGGCGGATTGGCACCAGGGCGTGATCGGCATCCTCGCCTCGCGCCTGAAGGAGCGCTACCACCGGCCGACCATCGCCTTCGCCGATGCCGGCGAGGGCATGCTCAAGGGCTCGGCGCGCTCGGTGCCGGGTTTCCATATTCGTGATGCGCTGGATGCGGTGGCGGCGCGCCATCCGCAACTGATCAGCAAGTTCGGCGGCCATGCCATGGCCGCCGGGCTTTCGTTGCCGGCGGACAATTTCCCCGCCTTTGCCGAGGCGTTCGACGAGGAAGTGCGCAGGCAACTGCGGGAAGAGGACTTGACCGGCCGTCTGCTCTCCGACGGCACCCTGGCGGTGGAGGAGTTCCACCTGGAACTGGCCCGTGCCCTGCGCCATGCCGGCCCTTGGGGCCAGCACTTCCCCGAGCCGCTGTTCCACGGCGTGTTCCAACTGGTGGAACAGCGCGTGGTCGGCGAGCGGCACCTCAAGGTGGTGCTCAAGAGCGAATGCGGTTCGGTGAAGCTCGACGGTATTGCCTTCAGCGTCGACCGCGAGGTCTGGCCGAACCCCACGGTGCGCTGGGTGGAACTGGCGTACAAGCTCGACGTCAACGAGTTTCGTGGCCAGGAAAGCGTGCAACTGATGATCGCGCATATGGAGCCGCGCTGATCGGGGGTAGGATTGTGGTCTAGGCTGTGTAGGACCGGCACTGAGCCAAAAGGGAAGAACGAGCGCTCGGTTCGGCCTACCATTCGGAGTCCTGGGAGGTGCCCTCATGAGCCTGCTGCTTGAGCCTTACACCCTGCGTCAGCTGACCCTGCCCAACCGCATCGCCGTTTCACCCATGTGCCAGTATTCCAGCGTCGACGGCCTGGCCAACGACTGGCACCTGGTCCACCTTGGCAGTCGTGCCGTCGGCGGCGCCGGGCTGATCTTCACCGAAGCCGTGGCGGTTACCGCCGAAGGGCGTATCACCGCCCAGGACCTGGGCCTGTGGGACGACGTGCAGATCCCGCCGCTGCAACGCATCACCCGTTTCGTCACTGCCCAGGGCGCCGTCCCGGGCATCCAGCTGGCCCATGCCGGGCGCAAGGCCAGCACCCATCGGCCGTGGCTGGGCAAGCACGGCAGCATCAGGCCGGATGACGGCGGCTGGACCCCGGTAGGCCCGTCGAAGATCGCCTTCGATCCGGAGCACACGCCGCCCAGCGAACTCAGCGAAGGACAGATCCGTGACGTTATCGACGCCTTTGTTGCCGCCGCCAAGCGGGCGCTGGTGGCGGGGTTCAAGGTGGTGGAAATCCATGCGGCCCATGGTTACCTGCTGCACCAGTTCCTCTCGCCGTTGAGTAACCAGCGGCGGGACAGCTACGGCAGTTGCTTCGACAATCGCATTCGCCTGACCTTGCAGGTCACCGAGGCGGTACGCGAGGTGTGGCCGGAATCGCTGCCGCTGTTCGTGCGGGTGTCTGCGACGGACTGGGTGGAGGACGGCTGGAACCCGGACGAGACCGTGGAACTGGCCAGGCGCCTGAAGGCGCTGGGGGCGGACCTGATCGACGTGTCGTCGGGTGGGACTTCAGTGCATGCCGAGATTCCTACCGGGCCCGGCTACCAGACGCGCTTTGCCGAGCGGGTGCGCAAGGAGTCGGGGATCGCCACCGGCACCGTCGGCATGATCACCGAACCGGCGCAGGCCGAGCATATCCTGCGTACCGGGCAGGCCGACCTGATCTTCCTCGCGCGGGAGCTGCTGCGTGATCCGTACTGGCCGCTGCATGCCGATGATGACCTCGGTGGCAACAAGGCGACGTGGCCGGCGCAGTATCAGCGGGCTACCAGTCGGGAGCAGCCGATTCATGAGTCGGATTTACGGGAGCCCTAAGAGAAGTGTCGAATAAGGGAAAACATCGTTTTTTAAATATTTCTAGCTCTGGGCTTTCTATAGCGTCCGCGCTATTTTAGGCCCTTTCCGTGGCGCGATGAGGTCAGTGCTGTGGTGAGAGAACAGGCAACCTGCCGATCTTTGGTGCTGGTTTCCTCTGATTTGAAGTGAAAGGAGCAGGAGTGAAAAGGAGTTTATTCTTGAGAGATTTGTATGAGAATTAAAAGTATTGAGTTTAGTGGCTACAAGTCATTTTCCGGAGATGGCGAGGGTAGTGCTAGCCAGACGTTGAAGCTTGCTCCGCTGGTGTTGATATTTGGAAAAAATAACAGTGGTAAAAGTTCTACTGCTAGATTGCCTCGATTTCTGCTTGGTGGGATAGAGTGTTCCGATGGCAAGGTCTTGCCTCTTGATGTAAGAGGACTGCGGTATGGGGCGAAATTCCTTGATGTCGTTCATGGAGGAGCATTTTATCAAAAGCCATTTTTCAGAGTGCAAGCTGAATGTGAAGGTGGCCCTCTTGATTTTTCTGTGAAGTTGTATAGCGAGGGTGTCTTCTCCGCTGAAGATGCACCTCTGGTTTGGTCTTATATGATGACCACTCCCAAGCAGATCAATATGCCTTCGCCGGAGAATAAAGTCAGATTTTCTGGTCTTTTGCCCCCGGGTAACGAGTGGAGCGATCTTCGTCGAGCTGCAGGAGTGGTTCTAGACGAGATGGTCCACATAGGACCAATCCGAAGCTCGATAAAGCCAAGTTATTCTAATTTGTCTTTTGAGAGGATCGATTTCGAAGGGGCGAACGTTCCGCAATTACTGCGTGTCGACTATCGGTTGGCAGATGTTGTTGGGCGATGGTATGCGGAGTATATGGAGGGGTGGCGTCTCTCTTTACAGCGTGACTCTGAAAGCTTCAGCGTTCGTTTGAATCGTGGAGGAATAAACGCGAATTTGGCATATGGTGGGGAAGGCCTACAACAGGTTCTTCCTGTTGTTGCACACCAATTGTGGCGCCAAGCTAGTGGCTCTAAATATTTTTTGGATGTGGTAGAGCAACCGGAGCTTCATTTGCATGCAGCGGCGCAAGCACCGCTGGCTGATCTGTTCATTAATACTGCCAATTTAGGAAGTGGTTGTACTATCGTTGAAACTAATTCTGAGCCTCTGCTTTTGCGTGTTCAGCGTAGAGTTGCAGAAGGTTTAATCAGTCCAGAAAAAGTTTCTATGTATTACATTCAAACCAATGAAAATGGCAGCGAATTATTGCCCATAGAATTGCATGCTGATGGTGAAGTGGCATGGTGGCCTGCTGGGGTTTTTGAGGAGGACTTCAGCGAGGTGGCAGCTATTCGTCGTGCACAAAGGGAAAGAAAAATCAAGGAGTGATAGTGCGATTCGTAATTCATCAGGAAGCATTAAATGGAAGTGATGAGGTCCTAGCGCTCGTAGATCGTCTGATAGATCGGGTCGCAGATGAAATCCACAAGATTGAAGTCTTGGATGCTGATATGGTCAAATCATCTGCTTGGTATGCTAGTGCCAGGCAGACGAGAAAGAAAATTTTGATATCTGCAATATCCGTCCCACCAAGAGCCAGTCCGTCTTCAGATAGTATGCATTCTGGCACATTTGATATTGCTGATCTTGATGCAGCCATAATGGCTGATCGCCTGGCTCATGCGCCATTGACTATTTTGGTCGAGGATCGAGAAGCCGATGGGGTGTTTCTCGATATGGTTGTTGAAGAGTTGGCTTCTGATGAGTTTAAAGCTATATGGAAGAGAGGAGCTGAAAGTACCCCGAGAGCCTATGAAATAGTTACTTCTGGTGGAATAGATGCAATGCCGCTGCGCATTGAGAGACTCGTTGTTGATGCCCAGGCAGAGTCTCGACCCCATCGGGTCTTTGTATACTGTGATTCTGATGTCAGGTGGCCGGGGGACGAAGGACTTACCGCTAAGACGAGAAGCGATCTGAAGGAAAAATGCAGGCAACATGGTATAGCTCTCCATGTTCTATCAAAAAGGAATATAGAGAATTATATCCCCGATACCGTCTTTCAAGCCTTGCAGGCGGAACCGTATAATCATGCTAGGCAGCGTGTTTTCGACGCATTTTTCAAGTTGACTCCATTGCAAAGAGATCACTTCCCAATAAAAGATGGATTATCCAGAAGAGAACGGGATGAGGCTCATCGTGCGGGGCTGTACGTGCAGGCTGACCTTGAGACGTTGGAAGCCTTGGAGGAGCGGTTGTTGCCTAAGCGACCGAGGCCGATGATCACCGTCAAAAATGAGCGTCGTGATTGCATAACCGCTGCTGCTTTGAAAGAAAGGGATGCTCAGGGAGAGCTTGAGCTCTTGTTAATCAAGATTGCGAGTGAATTGTAAAATGTACGAGACTGAAGGCGCTTCGCTTGAGATAACTCCACAGGTTGTCCACTTGATTGATTTGCTTAAGAGAGCAAAAGAAGGTCGTTTGAGGGTTCCAAGATTTCAGCGAGAGTATGTCTGGCGTCGACAGGATATTATTGATTTGTTTGACTCTGTTGCAAGTCAGTATCCAATTGGAACACTCTTTCTCTGGGGGGGTCAACCAGTTCCCAATAGTAGGTCCAATATCGGTCCCTTGAGCCTCCCTCAGTACAATGGTGAAACTTGGTTGGTTCTGGATGGGCAGCAAAGGCTGACTACTCTTGTAGGGGTTCTGCTTTTGGGAGAAGAGCAATGGACTGACGTAGATGATGAGGATCCCGCTAGGTGGCTACTTTTTTTTGATGCGCAATCGAACAGTTTTGTTCATCTTTCACCAGGCGAAGCGGCGCCTGACTATTGCTTCCCGGTTCCAGCGTTGTTAGATACAGTCAAACTTTTTTCTCAGCTTGAGAAGTTGATGAAGTCTGTCGAGATAGATGGCGCTGGTGGCGGGTCTCGTGATCGAATATTTCAGTGGGTTACTCAGGCGCAGAAAGTTGCGAGGGCCATTCAAAGCTATCGTATTCCCTTGGTCGAAATTAAAACTAATGATCTTAGTGTCGCGGTTGAAAGCTTTTCTCGCTTGAATAAGAAGGGTAGAAGCATAGGGCAGGATGAAATGTTTTCTGCTCTTACCTATGGAGAAAGTGAAAGTAACGCGTTTCATTTGGCTGCTGAGATCGACAAGCTTCAAGAGGGGATGGTTCGCTCCGGTTTTGGAGAGGTTGATAGAAATATCTTGCTCCGCGCAGTGCTGACAGCTGCGGGTCTCGATATGTACCGTACGGACTGGACTCGCCTAGGTGAGCAGGTCAAGCAAAATCTACGTGGGCACTTGCCTCATGCGATAAAAGAGGCCGAAATCGGACTCGAATATGCACGGCGGTTTCTAATTGAATTGGGTGTTCTTAACGAAAGAATGCTTCCTTATAGTATGCAGTTGGTTGCTCTTTCTGCGTTTTATGGGAAGTGCCAAAATCCGACTGCTTCACAAAAGCAGCTGTTGACTCGATGGTTCTGGTCGTCCTCATTCACCGGCTGGTTTGGTTTTGGTAATCCTGCACGTGTAAGAAGATTGGTTGATGAGCTTCGAGATCAGGTTTCTCAAAACCCCAATCCTACGTGCTTGGATAATATGGATATTGAGCATCCTGCCTTGTCTACTCCCCTTAGATTTGATTTGCGTAGTGCTCGAGTTAGAGCAATGTTATGCGTATGTCTATCAAGGCGTCCTTTGCGGCCAGATGGCTCGGAGCTAGGCGTGGCGGAAGCAGCAAGACTCCTCTTCGAAAGAGGCCCGCAGTCCATGAGCACCCTTTGTGCTACTGTCCGTGACGCCGATCTCAGAAAGAGCCCTGCGAACAGAATCATCGACGTGACTTCTGATGCTTCCGGCCAAGCGAAAACTTGGATCTTGAGCTTGGGTTCAGACGTGAGAAATGCTGTTCTTTTAAGTCATGCAATTCCTCCTGACAGCATATATTTGTTAGCTTCCGGAAAAAACGATGAATTCCTTCAGAAAAGATTGGAGTTTCTATCGTCTATCGAGCGAGACTTCATGGCGAAGGTCGGGGTTACCCCTCCAGTATCAGATATCCCGGCACTATCACCATTAGACGCAGATGATGTCGACGACTTTAAGCTTGTCTAAAGACTAGGCGGTTGGAGGGCTTTTCAGCTCGCTAACCGCCCGCCACGCCTCATCGATCGCCGCATGCGCATACGCACTCCACGCCGCATCCGAGTTGGCGATGGTCACGTTGCCCAGCGGCTTGCGCGCGGTTTCCTGCCATTTCTCCGTCTGCTCGGGATCATCGAACAGCGTATTGGTGAAGCACGCATACCCGTGTGACCAGCGATTCACCGTGATCGCCAGAATGTCCTTCTGGTGATCGAAGCCACCCGGCCCCAGCATCCGCTGCAACTGATCGCGCAATTGCGCTTCCAACTGATCGAAGCTTTGCCCATACAGCTTGGCCCGCCCGGTACGCGCCTGGTCGCGGGCATTCATCCCGGCATTCGGCGTGGTCGGCACGTAGACCATGTGCAGGCCGATGGCCCTGGACGGATCCCGCGGATGCTCGTAGCCGCCCATGCTCACCGGATAATCCAGCTTGATCCGGCTGTACGGCTGGGTCACGGCATAGATCTCGTGCACACCCAGTTTCTGGAACGCCTGCCAGTTGCGCACCACCACCTTGGTGTACACCAGCGGGAACTTGACGTTCTGGCTCAGGGCATTGGCCTGCTCGGCCGGCAGGTCGCGCAGCAGGTAGGGGATCATCATGTTGTAGCAAGCCATCACGCAGTGCTTGCCACGCACCTGGGCCAGTTGCCCGCCGCGGCTGTAGCCGACGTTCACCCCGCCCTCGACGTTGCGCACGCTCACCGCCGTGCTGTTCAGGCGGATGCGCACCGGGTGCGCGGCCTGGTCCAGCTGGCTGTAGTCGAACTGCGCGAGGATGATGTCTTCCATGCCCTTGCCCGGTGCCACCTGGGGAATCAGGTCGCGTACCAGCAGGCGTGCCAGCGAGGCGTTGCCGTCGGGGAAGTGGTAGATGTACGGCTCTTCCATCTCCGCCCGGGCTTCCTCGCTGATCGGCTCCAGCTGCATCGCGGCGAAGCCGGGGAAGCCGACGTTGTAGGCGTCGGCCGCCGCCACCGCGTCGATGCTCAGGGCCATGAAGTCGTTGGTGCGCCCCTGGAAATACGCCACCGCCGTCGGCGACAGGCCGACGTCCTTGAGCAGGAAATCGCGGTAGCTGGTGCGCTCCAGATAGTCGGTCTTGTCCTTGAGACTCTTGCCGGCGAGATAATCGCGCGGCGTTTCGTGCAGGGCGATCAGCGCCTTGCGGTCGGCTTCCGACAAAGGGAAGTCGTTGATGAAGTCGCGGATCGAGCGGGCATTCAGGCGCTCCGGGGCGATGTCATCGGCCACCATCGGCGTCGGGTCGCCGGTCACCAGCTTGTCTTCGCCGAAGGTCTCCTTGTCGAAGAACACCCCGCGGGACAGTTTCAGGTCCGGGTAGAAGTTGCGGTCGAAGGCGCTTTCAAAGCGCTTGATCTCGACCCCCAGCGCCTTGAGCAGGCCGTTCACTTCCTTGCTGTACAGGTGGTTCGGCGACTGGAAGGCCTCGCTGCCGCCGTAGCCGATGATGGTCCGCCCGTCGGCGCTGAACTCGTTGCGCTTGGCATGGCCGCCGAAGTCGTCGTGGTTCTCGATCACCAGGATCCGCGCCTGCGGATGGCGCTGGCGATAGAACCAGGCCGCCGACAGGCCGCTGATGCCGCCGCCGACCACGATCAGGTCGTACTGCTCGGCGATCGGCAGGGCATCGGTGTCGAAGGTCTTCTTCTCCCAGCCCATCTGGTGCGCCACTTCGAAGGCGCCGGGGTGGCTGCCACGCAGGCCGGTCAGGGACGGCGGGTAGTAACGCCCGTCCGGTGCGGCCTGGAGGATCTGCAGCGGGGTCATGCCCGCTGCGATACCGATGGCGACGCCGTTGAGAAAATCGCGTCGTGTGATCTGCATGAAAGGTCCTTGTCGATCAGTGCTTGAACATCACATGGCGGATGCAGGTGTAGTCTTCCAGGCCGTACATGGACATGTCCTTGCCATAGCCGGACAGCTTCTGCCCGCCATGGGGCATTTCGCTGACCAGCATGAAGTGCGTATTGACCCAGGTGCAACCGTATTGCAGGCGCGCCGAGACGCGGTGGGCGCGGCCGACATCGGCGGTCCACAGCGACGAGGCCAGGCCATAGTCGGAGTCGTTGGCCCACTCCAGCACCTGCGCTTCATCGTCGAAGCGGGTCACCGAGACCACCGGGCCGAACACTTCGCGGCGGACGATCTCGTCGTCCTGCTGGGCATCGGCCAGCACGGTCGGCTCGAAGAAGAAGCCATCGCCCGGCACCGCCTTGCCGCCGGTGACCAGGCGGATATGCGGCTGGGCGATGGCGCGCTCGACGAAGCCGGCGACACGGTCACGGTGCTGCGCGGTGATCAGCGGGCCGAGCTCGGTTTCCGGGTCATCCTGCAGGCCGTACTTGATGCTCGACACCGCCGCGCCCAGCTTCTCCACGAACTGTTCGTAGATGCCGCTCTGCGCGTAGATGCGGCAGGCTGCGGTGCAGTCCTGCCCGGCGTTGTAGAAGCCGAAGGTGCGGATGCCTTCCACCGCCGCGTCGATATCGGCGTCGTCGAAGATGATCACCGGGGCCTTGCCGCCCAGTTCCATGTGCATGCGCTTAACGCTGTCGGCGGTGCTGGAGATGATGTTCGAGCCGGTGGCGATGGAACCGGTCAGCGAGACCATGCGCACCTTCGCATGGGTCACCAGCGGCGCACCGACGCTCGGGCCCTTGCCGAAGACGATGTTGAGGACGCCGGCAGGGAAGATCTCCGCCGCAATCTGCGCCAGGCGCAGGGCGGTCAGCGGGGTCTGCTCGGACGGCTTGAGCACCACGGTGTTGCCGGCGGCCAGGGCCGGGGCGATCTTCCACGCCACCATCATCAGCGGGTAGTTCCACGGCGCGATGGAGGCGATCACGCCCACCGGGTCGCGGCGGATCATCGAGGTGTGGCCCGGCAGGTACTCGCCGGCGGCCGAACCATTCAGGCAGCGGCTGGCGCCGGCGAAGAAGCGGAACACGTCGGCGATGGCCGGGATCTCGTCGTTCAGCGCGGCGGCGTAGGGCTTGCCGCAGTTCGACGATTCCAGTTTCGCCAGTTCCTCGCCGTGGGCCTCGATGGCATCGGCGAGTTTCAGCAGCAGGCCGGCGCGCTCCTTCGGCGGGGTCTGCGACCAGGCGTCGAAGGCATGGTCGGCGGCGCGAACGGCGGCATCGACCTGGGCGGCGGTGGCTTCGTTGATGCTCACCAGGGTGGCGCCCAGGGACGGGTTGAGCACGTCGTAGGCAGGTCCTTCGCCGGCCACCAGTTGGCCGTTGATCAGCAGCTTGGTTTGCATGATTCAGTCCTCGTCAGGTTATTTGCCGCTGCCAGCGACGCTTTCGCCGCCGCGGGTCAGGTAGTAGGCGCCAAGGATCGGCAGCATGGTCACCATCATCACCAGCATGGCGACCACGTTGGTCACCGGTACGTCGCGCGGCCGGCTGAGCTGGTTGAGCAGCCAGATCGGCAGGGTGCGTTCGTGTCCGGCGGTGAAGGTGGTGACGATGATCTCGTCGAACGACAGGGCGAAGGCCAGCATGCCGCCGGCCAGCAGCGCCGAGCCGAGGTTCGGCAGGATGATGTAGCGGAAGGTCTGCCAGCCGTCGGCGCCGAGGTCCATGGACGCCTCGATCAGACTCTGGGAGGTACGGCGCAGGCGGGCGATCACGTTGTTGTAGACGATCACCACGCAGAAGGTGGCGTGGCCGACCACGATGGTGAAGATCCCCGGTTCGATGCCCAGGCTCTTGAAGGCCGAGAGCAGGGCGATACCGGTGATGATCCCGGGCAGGGCGATGGGCAGGATCAGCATCAGCGAGATGCCTTCCTTGCCGAAGAAGCTGCGGCGGTACAGCGCCGCCGAGGCCAGGGTGCCGAGCACCAGGGCGATCAGCGTGGCCAGGCAGGCCACTTGCAGCGACAGCTTGATCGACTCCAGCACGTCGGGCCGCGAGAAGGCCACGCTGAACCACTTCAGGGTGAAGCCCTGGGGCGGGAAGCTGAAGGCCGCGTCCTCGGTGTTGAAGGCGTAGAGGAAGATGATCAGGATCGGGAAGTGCAGGAACACCAGCCCGCCCCAGGCCGCGATGCGCAGGCCCAGCGAAGCTTTTTCAGAGTGCATCGAAGGCCCCCAGGCGTTTGACGATGGACAGGTAGATGGCGATCAGCACGATCGGCACCAGGGTGAAGGCCGCGGCCATCGGCATGTTGCCGATCGCGCCCTGCTGGGCGTAGACCATGCCGCCGATGAAGTAGCCGGGCGGGCCCACCAGTTGCGGGACGATGAAGTCGCCCAGGGTCAGGGAGAAGGTGAAGATCGAGCCGGCGGCGATGCCGGGCACCGACAGCGGCAGGATCACCTGCATGAAGGTCTGCCGCGGCGTCGCGCCGAGGTCGGCGGAGGCGTGCAGCAGCGATGGCGGCAGGCGCTCCAGCGAGGCCTGGATCGGCAGGATCATGAACGGCAGCCAGATGTACACGAACACCATGAAGCGCCCCAGGTGCGAGGTCGACAGCGTGCTGCCGCCCACGCCGGGGATGCCCAGGATGAACTGCAAGACCGGCTCCAGGTGCAGCAACGAGACGAACCACTGGGCCACGCCGCCCTTGGCCAGCAGCAGGGTCCAGGCGTAGGCCTTGACGATGTAGCTGGCCCACATCGGCATCATCACCGCGATGTAGAAGAACGCCTTGGTCTTGCCCGTGGTGTAGCGCGCCATGTAGTAGGCGATGGGGAAGGCCAGGGCGGCGCTGGCGATGGACACGGCGATGGCCATGACCAGGGTGCGCAGGATGATGTCGAAGTTCGCCGGGTTGAACAGCGCGGCGAAGTTGGCCAGGGTCAGGTCCGGCGTCACCGCCATGGTGAAGTCGTCGAAGGTGTAGAACCCCTGCCACAGCAGGCCCAGCAACGAGCCGAGGTAGATCGCGCCGAACCAGATCAGCGGCGGGATCAGCAGCAGCGCCAGGTACAGGTTGGGCTTGCGGTACAGCAGGTTGGAGAAGCGCCGCATCGGCGATCCCGCATTCGGCGCAAGGGCCGGTTTTTCCAGGGCCAGGCTCATCTCAGCGGCCCTCGCCCAGTACGGTTTCCTGCAGCGGCGTCATCGCCTCGCGGGCCCAGTGCGCGGCCAGGCGCTGGCCCGGTTGCAACTGGGCGGCGTCGGCCTGCCACTGGTTGTTGGCCTGGCTGACGTTGAGCAACTGGCCGTTGTCCAGTTTCAGTTCGTAGCGAGTGGCGCTGCCCTGGTACTGGATGTCGTGGAGCACGCCGCTGACCTGCACCTGGCCGCTGGCCGCGGATTCGCCCAGGCGGATGTGCTCGGGGCGGATGGAGAACGGCTGGGCATTGCCCGCGAGCTGGCTGGCGAGGTCGCCACGCAGCACGTTGGAGGTGCCGACGAACTCGGCGACGAAGGTGGTGGCCGGCTTCATGTAGAGGTTGCGCGGGGTGTCCACCTGTTCGATGCGGCCGCGGTTGAACACGGCGACGCGGTCGGACATGGACAGGGCTTCGGTCTGGTCGTGGGTGACGAAGATGAAGGTGATGCCCAGCTGGCGCTGCAGCTTCTTCAGCTCGGTCTGCATCTGTTCGCGCAGCTTCAGGTCGAGGGCGCCCAGGGGCTCGTCGAGCAGCAGCACGCGGGGGCGGTTGACCAGGGCGCGGGCCAGGGCCACGCGCTGGCGCTGGCCGCCGGACAGCTGCACCGGCTTGCGGCTGCCGTAGCCGCCGAGGGCGACCATCGACAGTGCCTCTTCGGCAAGTGCGTGGCGCTCCTGCTTGCCGACACCCTTGACCTTGAGGCCGTAGGCGACGTTGTCCAGCACGCTCATGTGCGGGAACAGGGCGTAGTCCTGGAACACCGTGTTGACGTCGCGCTGGTAGGGCGGCAGGCCGGCGGCTTCGGCGCCGTGGATGCGGATCGAGCCGTCGCTGGGTTGTTCGAAGCCGGCGATCAGGCGCAGGCAGGTGGTCTTGCCCGAGCCGGAAGGGCCGAGCATGGAAAAGAACTCGCCGTCCTGGATATCGATGGATACCCGGTCGACGGCCTTGACCTCGCCGAACAAGCGGGAAACCTGGGTGAACTGGACTGCAAGGGTCATGGTGCGGTGCTCCGGATAGGCGTGGGTATGTGCAGCGGCCCAGGCCTGGACGACTGACGAAGGTGGTGCGGGTTTGCAGGTGGCATCAGGCTGATCGCGGACCCTGTGGGAGCGGGTTCACCCGCGATTGCGATGGTGAATCCACTACAGCAATCGCGGGTAAACCCGCTCCCACAGGGTTCAGCGGTGCCCTGGCGAAGGGCTAAGGCTTACCGCCCACCCATGATCGCGATGTAGTCCTGGGTCCAGCGGCTGTACGGCACGAACTTGCCGCCCTCGGCCTGCGGGGTTTTCCAGAAGGCGATCTTGTCGAACTGGTCGAAGCCGTTGGTCTTGCAGCCCTCGGCCCCGAGCAGCTCGCTGCCGGTGCACGCCGCCGGCACCGCCGGCAAGGAACCGAACCAGGCCGCCACATCACCCTGGACCTTCGGTTGCAGCGACCAGTCCATCCACTTGTAGGCGCAGTTCGGGTGCTTGGCCTCGACATGCAGCATGGTGGTGTCGGCCCAGCCCGTGGCGCCTTCCTTCGGAATGGTCGAGGCCACCGGCTGGTTGTCGGCCTTCAGCCCGTTGACCATGTAGCCCCAGGAGCTGGAGGCGGCCACGCCTTCGTTCTTCACGTCGCTCATCTGCACCGTCGCGTCATGCCAGTAGCGGTGGATCAGCGGCTGTTGCTGGCGCAGCAGGTCGAGCACGGCCTTGTACTGGGTCTCGTTCAGTTCGTAGGGGTTCTGGATGCCCAGTTCCGGCTTGGCCGACTTCAGGTACAGCGCCGCGTCGGCGATGTAGATCGGACCGTCGTAGGCCTGCACGCGGCCCTTGTTCGGCTTGCCATCCGGGAAGTTTTGCGGCTCGAACACCACGCCCCAGCTGGTCGGCGCCTGCGGGAACACCTTGGTGTTGTACATCAGCACGTTCGGACCCCACTGGTACGGGGTGCCGTAGACCTGCTTGTTGACCACGTACCATGGCCCGTCCTGCAGGCGCGGGTCGATGTTCTTCCAGTTGGGGATCAGCGCGGTGTTGATCGGCTGTACCCGCTTGCCGACGATCAGGCGCAGCGAGGCGTCGCCGGACGCAGTGACCAGGTCGTAGCCGCCCTTGGCCATCAGGCTGACCATCTCGTCGGAGGTGGCGGCGGTCTTCACGCTGACCTTGCAGCCGGTTTCCTTCTCGAAACCGGTGACCCAGTCGTAGGCCTTGTCGCTGTCACCGCGTTCGATGTAGCCCGGCCAGGCGACGATATCCAGCTGGCCTTCGCCGGCACCCACGGCCTTCAGTGGTTCGGCGGCCTGCAGGCTGGCGCTGGCCAGCAGGGCGGTGCTCAGGGCGCTGAGCAATGCGGTCTTGTGCACGAACATGGTGTTCCCTCTTGTTCAAATCATTGTCGGGGGCAGGTTGGCAAACGGTGCAGCGGTACAGCTTGTTGTAGTGCGAACGTGTTCAGGCCAGGGTTTCGCCATGGCGCGCCATGATGTGGCGGACCACGCTGTAGTCCTGCAGCGAATCGCTGGACAGGTCCTTGCCGTAGCCGGAGCGCTTGAGCCCGCCGTGGGGCATCTCGCTGACCAGCATGAAATGGCTGTTGATCCAGGTGCAGCCGTACTGCAGGCGCGCGGCGATCTGCATGGCCTTGTCCAGGTCGCGGGTCCACACCGAGGAGGCCAGGCCGTACTCGGAGTCGTTGGCCCATTCCACCGCCTGGGACAGTTCGTCGAAGCGGGTCACGGTGACCACCGGGCCGAACACCTCGCGCTGGACGATCTCGTCGCGCTGTTGGCAGCCGGCCAACAGGGTTGGCTGGTAATAGTAGCCGGCCCCCGAATGCACGGCGGCGCCGGTGACCCGCTCGATATGCGGCTGGCTCAGCGCGCGCTCGACGAAGCTGGCCACGCGGTCGCGCTGGCGGGTGCTGATCAGCGGGCCGATCTCGTTGTCGGCGTCGCGCTTGCTGGCGAAGCGCAGGCTGCTCACGGCCCAGCCGAGCTCGGCCACCAGCTTGTCGTGGATGCCGGCCTGGGCGTAGATGCGGCAGGCTGCGGTGCAGTCCTGCCCGGCGTTGTAGTAGCCGTAGGTGCGCACGCCCTGGACCACCGCTTCGAGGTCGGCGTCGTTGCACACGATCACCGGGGCCTTGCCGCCCAGTTCCAGGTGGGTGCGCTTGAGGGTTTTCGAGGCCGCCTGGAGGATCTTCTGGCCGGTGACGATATCGCCGGTCAGCGACACCATGCGCACCCGGGCATGGCTGACCAGGTGGCTGCCAACCCCTTCGCCGCCGCCGCAGACGATGTTCAGCACGCCTGCCGGCAGCAGCTCGGCGAGGGCCGGGGCCAGGGCCAGGATCGACAGCGGCGTGTGCTCGGACGGCTTGAACACCAGGGTGTTGCCGGCGGCCAGGGCCGGGGCGATTTTCCACGCCGCCATCATGATCGGGTAGTTCCACGGCGCGATGGAGGCGACCACGCCGAGCGGGTCGCGGCGCACCATGCTGGTGTAGCCGGGCAGGTACTCGCCGGCCAGCTGGCCGGTCTGGCAGCGCACCGCACCGGCGAAGAAACGGAACACGTCGATGGCCGCCACCAGGTCGTCCTGGCGCGCCAGGTGCAGGGGTTTGCCGCAGTTCAGGGCTTCCAGCTGGGCGAGGTGATCAGCCTGTTTGTGGATAGCGTCGGCGATGGCGAGGAGGATGTTCGAGCGTTGTTGCGGGGTGGTCCGCGACCAGCTGGCGAAGGCCTGGTGCGCGGCCTGGATGGCCGCCTCGACCTGCTCGGTGCTGGCCTCGGCGATGCGGGTGAGCACCTCGCCCGTGGCCGGGTTGAAAATCGGTTCGGCGACGCCCGCGCCGGCGACCAGTTCGCCGTCGATCAGCAATGCGGTGGACAGGGTCGGGTGCGCGCTGGACATTCGAATGCTCTTTGTTCTGTTGTTATGTATCGCCCTACCGGAGTGGGCGATATTTCTTACAGAGCCTAGAGCGGAGCGTGCAGGTCGACAAATTCTAAATACTGAAGGGTGCGTTCGATTAAATCGAAAGCTTGCGCCCGCTGCCCGGTTCGCGAGCCACCGTCAGGAAGGGATCGACCAATGCCGGCCGCGCCGTGCCGCGACGCCAGGCCAGGCCGATATCGAGGGTCTGGCTCAGGTCGGCCAGGGGGCGGGCCTCGATGATGTCGCCTTCCAGCGACCACGGGCGGTAGGTCATGTCCGGCTGGATCGATACCCCCAGGCCTGCTGCCACCAGGCTGCGCACCGCCTCGGTGGACGCCGTGCGCAGGCTGATCTGCGCCTGCAGGCCGGCGCCGGCCCACATGCGCCGGGCGTTCTGTTCCATCTCGTCGACGTTCAGCTGGATCAAGGGTTCGTCGGCCACATCGGCGAGGCTGATGCTGTCCCGTTCCAGCAACGGATGCTGGGCGGGCAGCCAGAGGCGGTGCGGCGAGTGGGTGAGGACTTCGGTCTGCAGGGCCAGGCGGTCTTCCAGGTTGGACAGGATCAGCACGCCGACATCGATCTCGCCGGACACCAGCAGGTGCTCGATATAGGGACGTTCGTCCTCGGTGACGCGGATTTCCACGTTGGGGTAGGCGCGCTGGAAGCGGGTCAGCAGGTCGGCCAGGTAATAGCCGGCGACCAGGCTGGTCACGCCGATGGTGAGCTGGCCGGCCACCTGGTCGGTGCTTTGCTGCAGGCTGCGCTTGGCGTTGTCCACGGTGGCGAGGATCAGGTGCGCCTGGCGCAGGAACTGGTGGCCCTGGTGGGTCAGGGTCATGCCCTTGGCGTGGCGGTTGAACAGGCTCACGCCGATTTCCTGCTCCAGTTGCTGGATGGCCAGGGTCAGGGTGGATTGGGAAATGAACACGGCCTGGGCGGCGGCGGAGATGGAACCGGTTTCCGCGACGGCGATGAAGTGGCGGATCTGGCGGAGGGTCATCATGGGGGAGGGGCTTTATGAGTTTTGTTGGTGCTGGGGAGTGTATATCTTTTTTTTCGATGGCTCCGCTGTGTGTTTGAGCCTTGCTAGCGCATGCCCATGTGGTTTTTTAATAAAGTTTGAACATTCATAATAAAGTATGTACATTCATAATAAAGTATGTACGTAAAGGCGCGGCTCAGCTCGGACTCCCCGGTAAGCAGCCCACGCTGTGGATTGAGGTGAGTGATGGCGCGTCGCAGGTACGAGATCGATGAAGCAAAAACTCAAAAATTCCTCAAAGAAGGGAGAGGGCAAGGCGAGGGCGCTCATTATCTTCCATGGCTGACTATCCAAGACGTTCCTAGCTCAGGCCGATCGACACGAGCCTTTGGTGGCACCACTGGTCGAACTCACCACCTTCTTTCTGACCTTGAAACTGGGCTTTTCCTAATCCTGGATCGCTCGTCGCTCGTGGTTGACATACGAGAACAGTTCCCCCTTCCCCGTGAGGAGACGCGACAAATTGCTGCCAGCATGGGGATCAAGCATCCTCGTGAGCCCAAAGCAGGCAACGATATTGTCATGACCACCGATTTCCTCATCACGATGCGAGAAGGATCCGAAACATGGGTTGTGGCGAGATCTGTAAAGCCCGCCGGAGAGCTTGAAAAAAAACGGGTACTTGAAAAACAAGAAATCGAGCGACGGTACTGGAGTTCTCAGTCCGTGAATTTTGGTATCGTGACTGAAAACGAAATACCAAAAGAACTTGTCAAAAATTTGAGATTTCTCAGTGAGATGAGATCACTGGATGGACTGATTGTGCCCTATGAAGAGTATTGGTCAGATCGTCAGTCGGTATTTATAAACCAATTCCGGAATGTCGCTAGCTGTACTTTGAAAGAGTTTTTTACTCATCTCGAAATTTCGCAGGGGTTTCAGGTGGGAGAGGCATTAACAGTCTTTCGTCATTTGGCTGCCAGAAAAATTATTTCGTTTGATCTGAGTAAAGAGTGGCATGTACATCTGCCAGTTGAGCATTTTGTTATTGAAAAATATGAATATGCTGCTGAGGTGAAACCAAATGTTATTGGTCAATGATGTCTTGGAGTACGTAGGTGCGGGTGCGCATCAGATTCGAGTACTTTGGATTTCAAACAAAGGCGATAATGCTGTAACTTTCGAAATTGGTAACCCCAAGGCACTTCCTGTTTTAGTTAAGTTGGAAGTGCTCTTGGAAGAAGTTGGCGAAGGTAAGCTCAAAATTATTCCTGATCCGTACCTGAGCGCGGCTAGTCCTAACAGTGCGAGTGATAAGGCGAAGTCCAAACGAGACCATAATTGGTCGCTCATAAAAGACGTTGTCAACGATGTACCAGCAGTTTTTGTCAAAACGAAACGTCATAAGTTGGTGAGCGAAGCTGCTGAGAAGAATTCGTTGTCACATGTCGGTTTCTATCGGCTGATGAGAAGATATTGGCAGAGGGGGCAGACCATAAACGCGTTGTTACCTGACTATAGACATTCGGGTGGCAAAGGCAAGCAGCGCTTCGCGAGTCCCTCATCAGTGAAACGTGGACGTCCAGTGAAGTTTGGTTCTCTTCCTGGCATGAACATAGACGAAAACTTGAAGGAAATATTTAGGATAGCTGTCCAGAGAAAATATGCGCGGATAAACGGGAGATTTAGTATCTCCGCAGCGTACGACGATATGATCAAGGAGTTTTTCTCTGATGTCATCGTAGATGAGAACGATGAGGAAATTGTATCGCTTCAAAGGCAGTACCAAGAGAGTGGTCCGCCCACTTATACCCAGTTTTATTATTGGATGACCCAAGAAGTTGATGTTTTAAATATTCGGCGAAAACGGGTTGGCGATAAAGCGTACAGCAAGGATATGCGTGGGTTGCCGGGTACTTCTGCTGCGGAGGTTTGGGGGCCAGGCGCGCGGTATCAAATCGATGCGACACTGGCGGACGTCTACATAGTTTCCGCGCTTGATCGTAGGAAAGTAGTTGGTCGTCCTGTGATATACGTCGTAGTTGATGTTTTCAGCCGTATGGTGGTGGGATTATACGTTGGTATTGAGGGGCCGTCATGGGTCACAGCGATGATGGCCTTAGCCAATGCAGCAACGGATAAGGTGGAGTATTGTGCGAAGTATGATATCCCTATTGAAGAAGCTGACTGGCCATGTAAGGCTCTGCCTGCGGTCTTACTGGGAGATCGGGGTGAGATTGCAAGTCATAATATTGAGACGCTTGAGAAGAGTTTTAATGTCTTTGTCGAAAACGCAGCTCCGTATCGAGCTGATTGGAAAGGCATTGTAGAAAGACAATTTAATACTATTCCATTAAGTTTCAAGCCTTATGCACCAGGTTACGTGCAGCCACAGCCTAGACAACGAGGCGAAAGGGATCATCGCTTAGATGCGAAGCTAAATCTGCATGAGTTCACACAAATTGTCATCACTTCCGTGCTGGCGTATAACAATAATCATGAGATCAAAGGATATGATCGATCTGCCGGGTTGGTCCGAGATGGGGTTCTTGCCATCCCTATTGATATGTGGGAGTGGGGGTGCCAAAACGCAAGTGGGGTGATGAGATCCTATCCTGCGGAAGCTGTTCAATTTGCCCTGATGCCCACAGCTCAAGCAACGGTGACGGTACATGGTATCAAAATATTTGACCTGTACTATGTTTCGCGGGAAGTTTTGGCAGATAAATGGCTAGACCGCGCTCGTCAAAGTGGTGAGTGGAAAGTAACCATATCGTACGATCCTAGGTCTGCGGATACTATTTACCTTCATTATCCAAAAGCAGTAGGTGGGTTTGTTGTCTGCTCATTGAGCGAGCGCAGTCGTGCCTACAAATCAGGCTCATTCTGGGAGTCTGGACAGTCGTTCGAAGATTTGAAAATAGCATCAGCAAATAATCGCGTAAAGCGCGCAGATGCTAAGTCTACGCGAAGCAAGCGAATTCAGGATATTGTTAAGAAGGCCACGGATCAAACAGAGGCTGCCGCCGCTTCTGCGGGAGATATAAGTGACGGTAAAATTTTAAAATCCATCGTGAAGAATCGCGCCGAGGAGAGGCGTAATAATCGCCTGTCAGAGTCATTTAAGTTGGGTGAGAAGAATATATTAGATACAGGAAAGGTTTTGGATTTCCCTAAGTCTAATAAGGCTGATTATTCATCCCCAAATATTTCTGAGTTGATTTCGGGATTTGAGGACGACAGCGATGAATGACGATGGTTTTTATACGATCCCGGAATATGATTGCAATCCCTTTATCGATAATTTGCCTCGGCTAAAAACTAGAAAGGCGATCTTTAAGGCGCTGCAGTTCAAGCCGGAGTACTCTGAAAGCGAGTGCGGCTATCCTTCGCACTATCGAAAACATTTCGTTTTACGATTGACGCGGTTCTTCGAACCTGTAAGCCGTCATGTCGAGTTGGCTGAGCGACTGGACTACATTTTGCGTCAAGGCTATGTAGGCCGAAATCCGCTGACTCATGATTATATTAGGCACCTTCAGAACGATTTTAAACGAACAATTCAGAAAAATGTTTACGCCGAAAATGTTTTGCGGGTTGAGAATACTGCTACAAGTTTTTCAATTATCGGGTGTTCAGGCGTCGGTAAGTCTAAAGCTATCGAAAAGATTCTACATCAATATCCTCAAACAATTACCCACTCGGAGCCATTTCGCCTCATCCAGGTGCCGTGGCTAAAGTTAGACTGTCCCCATCAGGGATCGCCGAGACAGCTCTGTAAAAATTTCTTTGTCTCTATTGATAAAATACTTGGAACTGAGTATGACAGGCTGTATGGAAAAACGAAGTCTAGTCTGGATGAGATGATGGTTCACATGGCCCAAGTCGCAAATCTGCACGCGTTGGGTCTGCTCGTTATAGATGAAATTCAACACCTTCGTAAATCAAAGAAGTCTGTTGATCTCTCTGGATCTGACCAGCTACTTAACTTTCTCGTTACGCTTGTGAATACGATAGGTGTGCCGGTGGTTTTGATTGGCACGCTCAGTGCAAAATCGATACTTCAAAAGGATTTTCGTCAAGCTAGGCGCGGTGCAGGCTTCGGTTCTGCTCAATGGGATCGTTACGCCTACGACGTCGAATGGAAGCACATCGTCCAACGCCTGTGGAAGTATCAGTGGACTACAAGCCACTCACCCCTAACGCCCGAGATTGAAAGAGTTCTGTATGACGAGTCGCAGGGGATCTTGGATGTATTGGTTAAGCTTGTGATTTTGTGTCAGCTTAAAGTGATAAGCATTAACGAGGCGCGTGGACAAGGTGAAGAAATAAATCCTGAGCTAATCAGGCGCGTCGCGTCCGACGAGTTTAAGTTGATACAGCCTATGATTGATGCTCTTAGGCGCAATGACCATAAGGCTATTTTTCAATATGATGATCTTTTTGATTTTGAGGAGCATATATCGGGTCGATACTCTCAGGTTGAAATGACCTCCAGAGCGAGCGAGTCTGCGGATGCCCCTCCGCCAGAGACCGATAAACTTGTAGTATTGATGAGGATGGGGATACCTGAAGAAGAAGCTAGGGGGATATTGAGAAATTTAGAAAAATCATCGACGCCTATCATGCCGGTTGACATGGTTGTTGACGAGTTTGGTTCGGGTATATCAAAGGTGCAGAAGGAGGAAAACCAAGTTCCAGGAGATTTACGTAACGCAAAACAATTAGTTTGTGAATCGCAGCCTTCGGTATACCACGTTCTCAAAGATCAGGGCATGATTTCTTGTCCATTAAAAGATTTCAAGGTTGGCACATAATGCATCGGAGGTGGGAGGAGGTACTGTTATCTGGTTACAGCTACGAAATATATTGGTTGATTGGTGTGGTCCGGGGGACGACAGGATGGATGGTAAAGTTCCTTATCAGAAAGGCGAGGACTAAAATTTATGAGGAAGTCATTGCTCCAATCAATAGATACCCTGGAATAGTAATAGGTGCTCTATACAAAGACGGCCAACGTTTGAGTGTTAGCAGGGGCGGGCTGAGTACAGTTGAGATATCTGACGCATCAGACTTTTACCGTGTTCCAATTAATGCAGTGCCAGCAGAACTTTATCCGATGCCTGCTCAGTATTCGCAGGATCTTATCACCTACACCGTAGGCGGCCAGTTATATCTAATCCCAGAGTCGGAATTGATTCGTGGGTTCTTTGAGCTTGATGTGTATCTTTCTGACATTGTCATGTCTCCCGGTGGGCTTTGTCTGCTAATATCTCCGCTATTAGAAACTAGAGATGATCGATATTATGCAGGTTTTTCTAAGTTGATTTCTCAGGCGCACCGGAAACTCATGAGGCTTGAACACTATGTTTGGTTGAGTTTTAATCCTGAAATTCGTAGGGCGTGGGATAGCATTGGGGAGTTTTCCACCTGTGAGAAAATATCGTTCAAGCCTCCGCCGGTAAAGTTGTCATTGACCATTGCTTCTATACAGCGTGGGAGCGTCCATTTTGTTACCGAAATCGTGCAATCCAATTCGGTTAACTCCTATTCAGGACTGCTCTGCATGACTTGAGGTTCTCGAATGAAATAATCGTTAACGATTCTCAACGATATCTTATCGCTGCCCCTTGAGTAATCATAGCTCCAACTTTCAATTATGTCGTGCTCATACAGTTGCTCCAGAGCTTCTCTTATGCGTCTGTTGTTGTCTGGATTCCTTTCTGAAAGTCTAAGTGGGCTGGCGTTAATTAATTTTGTAGAGGAAAGTAATGTGCTTTGGTTTGTAATCTCATTTTGGAATCTGACTATAAACTTGTATATGTGTCTTGCTAGGGATCCCATTTTTGTGACTTTCGAATAATCTAAACGCTCTGTTTCTCCGGAAAGAATGCGTGTGGAAGTAAACTTGCTAAATTTTATACTGGATTTTACATCTCGAGAGTCTTTTGTTGAGTCTCTGAGGGATAGATGAGTGAAGGGTTTGTAAATGCAGTTTTCGTATCGCTGTCCTTGAAAAGTTCCGCTAAAACTAAGGCTCGTTTCGAATAGCACATTAAGTGCGCTGCGTAGCTCTGGAACCGAGGGCGTTTTCTGGACTGAGATAAGCTCATTTCTTAGTTCGTAGATACTGAAGTAAACTGAAATAAATCCGTTGTCGTTGTAGCAGCGCTTGGATGCTAGATTAATTAGAGCGTCTTCGACATTCTCTTCCCTAATTCCGGGATACTGAAAGACTGTTTTCGCGCCATTTTGCGTAGCATAGCCGTGGTAAGTGATTTCACCAGATAATTCTGAGTCACTCGACTTAATGCTAAAGCTAGGGGTGCTTCCAAACTTACCTTTGGATGCAAAAAATCGTGGTACTTTGAATAGGCAGCTGTTCCATAGTTCGTCATGTGTGTCTTGCTCTTCCATAGAGAATAGTTCAAATAATTTATGCCTGTACATGCTTTCGCTCTTGACGGACTGGTCTATAATTTGATGGTTGCGGAGGGACTGTGATGTATGCATATTTCCCTGAGATGTATCCAGACGAGTCATTATACAGCGTTCTCGCGCGTTTGCGGACCCATTTGGGCGGTATGTCATCAATGCAATTTCAACGATGGCTATACGAAGATCGCCTCCACCCAGCAGACTTTGAGCTGATTGGCGGTGTTAACGTTATAGCTCATAATGTCTACGAAACATCAACGCTAATGCTTGATGCGCTTATCGATGAACATACTGGCTTGAACTATTATCTGAAATATCAGGAGCCTCAACTGGCAGAGTCCTGCCGGCGTATGTATGCCGGTGGTGAGGTGAGAGGTTTGCTAATTTGGACTGGGTCTGCTGACTCAAATATAAATAGGATAAAGAAAATCCGTTATTGTTCGGAGTGTTTGGAGGTAATGCGTACATCTTACGGAGAGCTTTACTGGCGACGAGCACATAATTTGCGCGGATGCCTAGTATGCCCTGATCATGGATGCCCCCTCTATTTGAGCTCAGCCGATCTGAACAGAGGTGGGCGGTTCGACTTTATATCGGCAGACATGGCGATATGTTCAGAGCGTGATCAGCTGGCGGCCAAAATGCCGCCGGAGGTTCTCCCGTTGGCACAACAGCTGGCCAAGACTTCCGAAGGTTTTCTTACAGCGTTCGACCCTCATCACAGTCCTGGCGGTTGGGCTACGGATTATATGAGTGAAATGCGGGCGCTAGGCCTGATGAGAGGTACCACCATGATCAACGAAAAAAAGCTGGCGATTATGGTGAATGAGGTCTACGGCCGAATTTATCCCTACTTGCAGGATTGCTTCACCGAGCGCAGAGGTAGTTTTTTCCCTATTTTCCGCATGCTCCAGAGCCCGAAGTCAGGCTTTCATCCTCTTGATCATACTTTGATGCAGGTCTTCCTATCTCGTGCTGGAAGCCCTTGCTCACATGAAATATCACGAGTCATCAATCTTCATGACCCTGAGCATGGTGTTATAGATGCCGGCTACCTTAGGCCCCGCTTTGACGATCTTGAGGACTGGGACTCGATTGATCGAGTGCTGAGTGCGGCAGTGCTTGTGATAGCGGATTGCATCGACGCGGAGCGGCCGCCCGTTAGAGTTTCTCGTGCCGAAATTGAGCGTCGGTTGCCGGTAGGGGGCAGGATAGGAAAGCGCCTAGAGCATTTACCCAGAACAGCTGAAGTTCTTCAACGATACGTGGAAACGACCCAGGCGTTCCAAGCTCGGAAGGTTCGTTGGCATATCAGCCAGTTTGTTCGCCTTGGAAAACCCATTACTGCCCCCGCGATCTTAAAAGCCACACACATACGTTTCGTCCATCGCTCCTGGATAGAGCAGTTGATTGTTGAGTTCACGGATTCCTGTACTTCTGAAGTGGTCGCTGGTTTAGAGCTCACCAAACGGGGAGTACCTTGAACGTACATGCTCTGATAACGGGCACTTATATTGCAGATTATGGCTGGCCCTTATGCTTCAGAAATCGAAAAACCACTCAAGAGCCTCCCTCTTCGCCAGGCCAGCATGCTTCACATACGGATCGAAGTGCGCATCCGGCAGCGTGCCCAATCGCTTGGGCTTCGAATGCCTCCAAGGCACGGTCTGTTGGCGTGAAGGTATCTTTCTCTGCCACCAGCATCAGTCAGCAAGGGCGCAGAGCGTAGGGCGGACACGCTCGATCAGCAGGCTGGGCTCGAACTCGCTGGCCTTTTAGCAGGATCCCAACGTCACCCGATTCTCCCAGCCTTCCGCCAGTGTCCAGGCCGCGCTGAAAAACGCCTCGGCTCCATTGCTGGAGCACATCTCCGATTCGAAGTCCTGGGCGATTATCCGACGATAGAGTGGACGTTCTGGTATCAGCTGATCGTCGGTACTGGCGACACCACGCAGCGCACTCTGCGATCCAGAGCACCTGTCACTTCTCAGATGGTCCGACCCCATATTTGCCCAAAATGATTACTTTTGGCAGCCACACTGTGGTCGTGAGCGGGACTACCTCAATACCGGTTGACGGTGAACCAGGTTAGGGCTTCGCCTAATTGTAAGCTATAAGGGCACATTACAGCGATTTGGACATCCAGTACATGGGCTCAAGAGTAGTTATTGACTGACAATTGGCCCTATGGTTCAAGCGCTGCCTTCCTAGGACTACGCTCGAGCTTAGAAGGCAGCTTACGCCTTTCAGAATGTCTATCTTATAATGCTATGAGTAAGGGTTTTCATGGTTTTATTGGGCTTTTCACCGTTTTTCTAATACGTAACCGACTCCTCTTAATGTATGTATTAGTTTGCTTTCGAACGGGTCATCTATCTTTGCTCGAAGCCGGCGAATTGATACTTCTACTACGTTTGTATCGCAGTCGAAGTTCATATCCCATACTTGAGAGATTATCTGTGTGCGGCTCAATACTACACCGGAGTTACGCATTAAATAGTGTAATAGTGCAAATTCTTTTGTCGTCAAATCAATTCGCTGTCCATCTCTAAAGGCTCTATGCCGGCTCTGATCAAGCTCCAAGTCAGCCACGCAAATTATTTCTACAGATGCAGGATGGTCGGATCTGCGCATCAAGGCGCGAACCCGGGCCAACAGTTCTGGAAACTCAAATGGCTTTATTAGGTAGTCATCTGCTCCGTTTTCAAGTCCCCGTACTTTATCTACCAAACGGCTTCTCGCTGTAAGCATCATGATGCGGGAAGGGCAGTTTTTGCGCCGTAACATCTCAAGGACCTGCCACCCATCCATTTCTGGAAGGTTTATATCGAGAATGATCAACTCGTAGTCGTGTTGCTTGGCTAAGAATAATCCATCTGACCCCGTGTGGACACAATCAACGACATAGCCGCATTCAGTCAGGCCTTGACGCACATATTCCGCAGTTTTTACTTCATCCTCAATTACCAGAATTCGCATGGATTTTTGTCTCGATATCGCTGAGCAATTAACCGCGCACGCGCGCCGGAATATTTACGGAATGGTAAAGCAAATTAAGCGCGCCGGGGTCTAAATGACGAATTTGTAATTTCTAGGTAATATGATTGATAGCCTTGCGGTATATCTTGTGGCGGTTTGGATTTGTAGATACGAGCCCTGTCTCCAGTAGGCGGTTTAACATTATGAAATATTGGATTGTTTTCTTCTTTGTATTGGCATCGTTCCGTTCAGATGACGGTGAGGTCGCCCACATTGTGGAGACAGGTCACTGGTGTAGTCATGAGCTTCATCGAGATGCGATGAATACAATTGAGCGGTTTTTTGAGTTCTAGAAAAAAGGCGCCCCAAAGGGCGCCAAATATCCACCTTTTACCAAAGGAGCTCTTAAGCCACTCAAGGTGAATTTGTAATGCTCGTTTTTCTAATCGGGCTAGTTGATGAGTAAACTAGCCCGATTAGCTAATTACAGAATCGAAAGGGGGTACTCAATGATCACGCGAGTTTCATCCAGATCCGATTCGAAGGCAGTGGCACGCGTAGTTGCCTGGCGCAACCGGAAGGACAGATCTTTTGCTGGCCCGGTTTGTAAAACATACTTGACCTCAACGTCACGCTCCCAACGTTTCTGATTGGTGAGCGGATTGCCGTTGTCGTCAGTACGCATGTAGAACTGGTTAGCGTTCGAGTAATCTGCGCCCGAGCCTCTGGCGTAGCGGGTCATGAACGTCAGACCTGGAATGCCGTAGTTAGTGAAGTTCAAGTCATAGCGCAGCATCCAGGAGCGTTCTTTCGGCGAGTTGAAGTCGCTGTACTGGATGGAGTTGTCCACGAAGATCGAGTCCGACTGACGCAGATAGTCGAAGTCATTGTCGCCGTTGTTGCGCTGGTGTGACAGTGCCAGAGTGTGTGCACCGTAGCGTACACCGACCTTAGCACTCCAGATGTTGTTGTCGAATTCGCCCAGGCGTCGCTTTCCTTCATCCACGGCTTTGTAGTAGTTGAAGCCACCGATCAGCGCCAAGTCGTTGCTCAGTGGGTAGGCGAAACTGGTGCCGGCGTAGTACTGGTTCCAGACATCTTTCAACTGGCTGCCATACACGCTCACAGTCCAGTTGTCGTTAATCGAATAATCACCGCCGCCGTAACCGATCCAAGGCGAATTCACTGGACCGCCATAGAAGGTAACGAAGTTGTCGTTAAGGTTGCTAGAGACCGGTTGACTCATCGCATGGAGTCGGCCGCCCTGTAGGGTAAGGCCTTTTATGCTGGTATTCTCAACAGTTACGCCGCGGAAACTTTCTGGCAGTAGACGCGAGTCACCCGATGCAACCACAGGAGTCGATGGGAAGACATCACCCACTTTCACGACTGTATCGAACAAGCGGACTTTAGCTGCTCCGCCGACCTTGGTATATTCGTCGCGAGCTTCGCCCTTGTTATCAACGGGCAACACATCAAATGAGCTACGACCACCGTTGCGCCCATCGCCGGTGTCGAGTTTGAGACCGATCATGGCAAAGGCATCAACGCCGAAACCGACGGTTCCCTGAGTAAAACCAGAGTTAAATTTGCTTATGATCGCGTGCGCCCAGGCTTCGGAGTAGCCATTGGTATTGCCCTTGCCACTGTTGTAAGTGGGCGCCGAGCCGTCACGGTTATCGCGGTTGAAGTAGAAGTTACGATTTAACACTGTAAGGCTGCTGCCTTCAATAAAACCTTCCGGCTTGTCCTCAGCTTGTGCCGTAATGGCATAGCTTGCTGATAGCGCCGAAACCGCTGCCAAGTACAGTGGTAATTTTTTTTTCATCAGATGCTCCTTTGATTCATGGCAGTTTTTATTATGGTTGCCGCGGGTGTCGTTATATTTCTCTTACCCGGAGGCGCGCCTAGCGTAGCGCCGACATCATATTTGCAGGCCGAAGATAACGAGATGGTGATAGGGTAATTACAATTTCGTCATCTTATTGTTATTTTCCCCCCTCGTACCGCGTGGTTGCCATCTCCATTGCTTGTAAAAAACTGTCGACAAGCTGAATTTCTCTGTGTTTATGGGGGCTGCAGAGTTTTATTACGGAATTGTAATTTTCTCGCCACCCCTCTGATAGCTACCGCTCATTAGAGTGCCACCACCTAATCAAGTGGGGCTTGGCAGCTGTTTCGGTGTTCTCGCCAAGCTTTATCGAAGTTTGTGCACGAGGACCCTAAAGTGCCCCGGTATAACCGCAATGTCTTATCCAAGACCTTCATCTCACCCTGGAGGATTGCCGCGCTCTGTGCCGCCATCTCCGGATTTATGGCGCCTGCAGCCTTTGCCCAAAGTATCAGCTTGCCCCAGGCGCTTTCGACGGCTATGGAATCCAACCCTGATCTGGCCGCAGCCCGGCAAGAGATTGGGATCGCAGATGGCGCTCGCAGGCAGGCCGGGCTTATCCCAAACCCCACAATTTCGTACGAAGTGGAAGACACCCGGCGCAACACCAGCACGACAACCGTTTCGCTCAGCCAGACCCTGGAGCTGGGCGGTAAGCGCGGTGCTCGTGTTGACGTCGCCACCTACGGACAGACCGTCGCACAACTGGAGTTGGACCGTCGTGTGAATGGTCTGCGAGCAGAAGTTGTGCAGGCCTTCTACGCAGCCTTGCGAGCACAGACTGGCCTGGACCTGGCCAAGCAATCTCTAGAACTGACTGAACGCGGCCTTCGCATTGTTGATGGCCGTGTTCGAGCAGGTAAATCGTCCCCTGTGGAGGCTACTCGCGCCCAAGTGCAACTGGCCGAAGCCAAGCTGCAAGCTCGACGCGCTGAAACGGAAAAAACAACCGCTTATCAACAGCTCGCTCAAATTACAGGGAGCTCAGTTACCGTCTTTGATCGCCTCGAATCGCCAACCCTTTCTCCGGGTTTGCCGCCTCGTGCAGACGATCTGCTGGCAAAGCTCGACCAGACAGCGGAAATGCGGCAGGCCGTGGTGCAGATTGATAAAAGCGACGCCTCGCTTGGTTCAGAGAGAGCTCAGCGCATCCCGGACCTCACTGTTAGCGTGGGGAGCCAGTACGACCGTTCTGTACGCGAGCGCGTCAACACTGTGGGGCTGTCCATGCCTTTACCGCTGTTCGATCGTAACCAAGGCAACATTCTCTCGGCTTCTCGACGCGCGGATCAAGCCCGAGACCAGCGTAATGCTGTAGAGCTGCGCCTGCGCACCGAAACCCAAACCGCCTTGAATCAGTGGTCTACCTCGATGCAGGAGGTCGAGTCCTACGACAAGACCATTCTGCCGTCAGCCCAGCAAGCCGTGGACACAGCAACCCGCGGGTTCGAGATGGGAAAATTCGGCTTCATCGAAGTGCTGGATGCTCAACGCACCTTGATCGTTGCTCGTGGCCAATACCTTGAGTCGTTGGCAGCGGCGACCAATGCGCGCGCGCAGGTGGAAAGGGTTTATGGCGAAGTCGGCTCAACTGCCGGCACACGCTGAACAAGCCAAACATTTTCTTCGGCACTCAGTCCTGAACAAGCCGGTGCCTTCGATCAGCAGGAGTAGCAATGGATAACAAACGCAAGATCGCCCTCGCGGTAGCCGCAGTGGCAGCCCTCGGGTTTGGCAGCCTTGCCTGGAACAATAGTTCCGGGTTGCAGGCTGCCAGTACCGCCGAGCACGGCGCTAACGACGGCCATGGTGATGAAAAGAAATCCGCATCAGCGACCAAAGAAGAGGGAGAGGAGGGCCATGGTGAAGAAGGTCACAGCGAAGAGGGCGGCGAAGAGGAGGGCAAGTTGACGCTCAGTGCTGAGCAGATCAAGGCAGCAGGTATTGTCCTGGAAGCTGCAGCGCCCCGTGACCTGGGGACAGTCGTGAGCTTCCCGGGTGAGATTCGCTTTGACGAAGACCGTACTGCACACGTCGTTCCTCGTGTCCCCGGTGTTGTTGAGACTGTTCAGGCTAACCTGGGCGAGACGGTCAAGAAAGGTCAAATCCTCGCTGTAATCGCAAGCCAACAGATCTCTGATTTGCGTAGCGAACAGCAGGCCGCACAACGCCGAGTAGAGTTGGCACGAGTGACCTTCGAGCGTGAAAAGCAGCTATGGCAGGACAAGATTTCCGCTGAGCAGGACTACCTTCAGGCACGTCAGGCGCTGCAGGAAGCTGATATCTCCCTTGCCAACGCAAAGCAGAAGGTTGGAGCGATCGGCGCCTCGGTTAACTCTGTCGGCGGCAACCGATACGAGCTTCGGGCTCCCTTCGACGCCGTGGTAGTGGAGAAGCATCTCACCGTAGGTGAAGTCGTCAGCGAGGCAACTAACGCTTTCATCCTTTCTGACTTGAACCAAGTCTGGGCTACCTTCGCCGTCCCACCTACCGATCTGGGCAAGGTCGTGACCGGCCGTGCGGTGAAAGTCTCTTCACCAGACATGAATGTAGAGGTCGAAGGCAAGGTGGGTTATGTCGGCAGCCTTCTGGGCGAGCAAAACCGTGCTGCGACAGTCCGCGTCACCTTGACCAACCCCAATGGTGCCTGGCGTCCGGGCCTATTTGTGAACATCGCCGTCACTTCCCAGACCGATCGTGTAGCTGTGACTGTGCCCGAAGGCGCCGTGCAGACCGTGGAAGACAAGCCATCGGTATTCGTACGCACTCCAGAAGGTTTTGACACGCGTCCAGTAAAAACGGGCCGCCGCGACAATGGGTACGTGGAAATCACAGACGGTATTGAGGCCGGCGCCCAGGTAGCAACCAGTGGCAGCTTCACACTCAAGTCCGAGCTCGGCAAAGCATCTGCCGAGCATGGTCACTGATGCGAACTGACAGGATGATTTCTCATGTTTGAACGTATCATCAGATTCGCCATTGAGCAGCGCATCGTAGTAATGATCGCTGTTCTGATCATGGCGGGTATCGGTATCTACAGCTATCAAAAGCTGCCCATTGATGCGGTACCCGATATCACCAACGTCCAGGTACAGATCAACACTGCGGCCCCTGGCTATTCTCCGTTGGAAACCGAACAGCGAATTACTTTTCCAGTTGAAACGGCCATGGCCGGTCTCCCGGGTCTTCAGCAGACCCGTTCCCTGTCTCGCTCTGGCCTGTCTCAGGTCACCGTGATCTTCAAGGATGGCACTGACATCTTCTTTGCCCGCCAGTTGATCAACGAGCGCCTACAGGTTGCGAAAGAGCAATTGCCAGAAGGGGTGGAGGCCGTAATGGGACCGGTATCCACCGGTCTCGGCGAGATCTTCTTGTGGACCGTTGAGGCCGAAGATGGCGCGGTCAAAGAGGACGGTACCCCGTACACCCCGACAGATCTGCGCGTGATCCAGGACTGGATCATTAAGCCGCAGCTGCGCAACGTCCCGGGCGTGGCTGAGATCAACACCATCGGCGGCTATGCCAAGCAGTTCCTGGTTGCGCCGGATCCGAAGCGCCTAGCTACCTACAAGCTGACCCTCAATGACTTGGTCGCAGCGCTAGAAAGCAACAACGCCAACGTCGGAGCTGGTTACATCGAGCGTAATGGGGAGCAGTTGCTCATCCGTGCGCCGGGTCAGGTAGGTAGCATCGAAGACATCGCGAACATCGTCATCACAAGCGTGGATGGTGCTCCGATTCGCATCAGCAACGTCGCGGATGTCAGCATCGGTAAAGAACTGCGTACAGGTGCTGCTACTGAGAACGGCCGCGAAGTCGTGCTCGGTACCGTCTTCATGTTGATTGGTGAAAACAGCCGTACAGTGTCTCAAGCTGTCGCCGCCAAACTGGCGGATATCAACCGTACCCTGCCAAAGGGCGTGGTGGCTGTGACCGTTTATGACCGTACCAACTTGGTTGAAAAAGCGATCGCGACGGTGAAGAAGAACTTGGTGGAAGGCGCGATCCTGGTAATCGCTATTCTGTTCCTGTTCCTCGGCAATATCCGTGCTGCACTGATCACCGCGATGGTGATCCCGCTGTCCATGCTGTTCACCTTCACTGGCATGTTCAACAACAAGGTCAGTGCCAACTTAATGAGTTTAGGGGCACTCGATTTCGGCATCATCGTCGACGGTGCGGTGGTTATCGTCGAAAACGCGATCCGCCGCTTGGCTCATGCGCAGCACAAGCATGGCCGTATGCTTACCAAAGCCGAACGCTTCCATGAAGTCTTTGCTGCCGCGCGTGAAGCTCGCCGCCCGCTGATCTTCGGTCAATTGATCATCATGGTGGTGTACCTGCCGATCTTCGCCCTCACCGGCGTGGAAGGGAAAATGTTCCATCCCATGGCCTTCACCGTTGTGATGGCGCTGCTGGGTGCAATGATCCTGTCGGTCACCTTTGTTCCTGCGGCGATTGCCATGTTCGTTACTGGCAAGGTCAAGGAAGAGGAAGGCATCGTTATGCGCACAGCTCGACTGCGTTATGAGCCAGTGCTGCAGTGGGTGCTTGGGCACCGGAACATCGCCTTCTCGGCTGCAGTTACCTTGGTCGTGCTCAGCGGTGTCTTGGCGAGCCGAATGGGTAGCGAATTCATCCCGAGCCTCAGCGAGGGTGACTTTGCGATGCAGGCCATGCGCGTGCCAGGAACGAGCCTCACTCAGTCCGTCGAAATGCAACAACGGCTGGAGAAAGCAGTGATTGCGCAGGTCCCAGAGGTAGAGCGGATGTTCGCTCGCTCGGGTACTGCAGAAATTGCATCTGACCCAATGCCGCCTAACGCTTCCGACGCCTACATCATGCTCAAGCCGCAGGATCAGTGGCCAAACCCTAAGAAGCCGCGTGATGAGCTGATTGCTGAGGTGCAGAAAGCCGCTGCCGGTATTCCAGGGAGTAACTATGAGTTGTCTCAGCCCATCCAACTGCGTTTCAACGAATTGATCTCGGGTGTGCGTAGCGACGTCGCGGTGAAGGTCTTCGGCGATGACATGGACGTGCTGAACAATACCGCCAACAAGATTGCGGCAGCACTCAAAGCGGTACCGGGTTCGTCGGAAGTGAAAGTTGAGCAGACATCCGGCCTGCCGGTGCTGACTATCAACATCGATCGTGAGAAAGCTGCACGATACGGTCTCAATATCGCGGATGTTCAGAACTCGATCGCTATCGCGGTGGGTGGCCGCCAGGCCGGCACGCTGTATGAGGGCGACCGTCGGTTCGACATGGTAGTACGTCTGCCTGAGACTGTTCGCACCGACGTAGCAGGTATGTCCAGCTTGCTAATCCCGGTACCTGCCAATGCGGCTCAGGGCGCCAATCAGATCGGCTTCATCCCGCTTTCGCAGGTCGCTAACCTGGACCTGCAGTTGGGCCCGAACCAAATCAGCCGTGAGAATGGCAAGCGTCTAGTAATCGTCAGTGCCAACGTTCGAGGTCGTGACCTGGGCTCCTTTGTTGAGGAGGCGACTGCCTCTCTGGATAAGAAAGTGCAGATCCCAGCGGGCTACTGGACCACTTGGGGTGGCCAGTTCGAACAGTTGCAATCGGCAGCAAAACGCCTGCAGATCGTTGTTCCAGTCGCCTTGTTGCTGGTCATGACCTTGTTGTTCTTGATGTTCAACAACCTGAAGGACGGCATGCTTGTCTTCACCGGTATTCCATTCGCACTCACCGGCGGTGTTGTGGCGCTGTGGCTGCGGGATATCCCGCTCTCGATATCGGCAGGTGTCGGTTTCATTGCGTTGTCTGGCGTCGCAGTACTGAACGGCTTGGTAATGATTGCCTTCATCCGCGGACTACGAGAGGAGGGGCGAACGCTAAGACAGGCGGTCGATGAAGGCGCATTGACCCGTCTGCGACCTGTTCTGATGACCGCACTGGTGGCGTCCCTGGGCTTCATCCCGATGGCCTTGGCTACAGGTACCGGTGCTGAGGTTCAGCGGCCTCTGGCGACTGTGGTGATTGGCGGGATCTTGTCTTCCACCGCACTAACCTTGCTGGTACTGCCTGCTCTGTATCACTGGGCGCATCGCAAGGATGAAGACGGCGAGGAGGCCGAAGTAGTTAGCTGATAGCCGCCAGCCCACAACACATGTTGTGGGCTTTTTATTTAATGTGAAGAAAATGCGCTTAGCTTTCAAAATTGTAAGTTTCTCGTCATGCCGGTGATGCCTATGCATTGCTAAGGTTAAGCTCGAGAGTATTTGAATTTGAGAGGGTTTATGAAGAATATAATTGTCGCTGCTGCACTTGTTGTTTTCTCTATGGTGTCGCAAGCTAGCTCTTTTTCCGAAAGTAGGCAGATACAATATATCAAGGAGCATCAAGCTGCTGTGGCCCGCTATGCGGAGAAGAATGGTAAGCCTATGCCGGAGATTCAGGACTACAAATATGGCATGAAGATAGACGTTGCTAAGTTTGTGCGCCAGTCAGAGGATCCCCGTAACTGCGAGGTCTCTCCACGGCTCATGAGTTATGAGGACTCTCAGGGTACACTTAAGACTGTTCGTTACTCCGTATTCTCTCAGTGTTCCAATAACAAGTAGTGAGTTTTTGGAATGTGGTTGTTGGATAATTAATAAATGCCAGGCAGTGCCTGGCATTTTTTATTGCTCCCGATGAGTCCTGTTATTTTCGAAATGATAATTTCTGGTGTCGGAATATCTTGTAGTAGACCTCAGCTAATTACTAGAAATCGCTCCCAACGGCAGAGCGAGATTGGAAACCTCAAAACCAGAGGGAAAAGTTATGAAAAATTTGCTTGAGCGCCCAAACGAACAGGCAGGGTGTGAAGTTCATGGCCATAAGCATGAAGGTATTTTCGGTATGAACACCGAGCTTGTTTTCGCGCTGATCTGTGGTGCCCTTCTGGGGGCCGGGGTCCTCGCAGGAAAACTCGGCCTAGTTGAACGGCTACCGCTGGTCCTATATGTGTCGGCCTACGTATTTGGCGGATGGTTCACTACCAAAGAAGCAATCAGTAACATCTGCCAAAAACGTTTCGAGATCGATTCACTGATGCTGCTCGCCGCTGCGGGAGCCGCGAGTATTGGTGCTTGGGCGGAAGGTGCTCTATTGCTGTTCCTCTTCAGTCTGGGGCACTCCCTGGAAAGCTATGCGATGGGACGAGCTAAGAAAGCGATCGAGGCTTTGTCCGCGCTCGCGCCAGCCACCGCAATCGTTCAAAGCACTAACGGAATGAAGGAAATTCCTGTGGAGCTTCTAGTGCCCGGTGATGTTGTCATCGTGCGCCCCAATGACCGGCTGCCTGCCGACGGCTTTGTAGTCACCGGGTTCTCAAGCATCAACCAAGCGCCAGTGACTGGTGAAAGCGTTCCTGTGGACAAGCAGCCAGTCGCTGACGCTGAGCTCGCACGCAGCAAGCCGGATGCAGTAGATGCAGCTTCGAAAGTCTTCGCTGGCAGTATTAATGGCGAAAATCTGATCGAGGTCGAGGTAACACGGCGCTCTTCGGAAAGTACTCTGGCCAGAGTCATCAAAATGGTCAGTGAAGCCGAGGTCAGGAAGTCACCAACCCAGCGATTCACGGACCGTTTCCAGCGCGTATTCGTTCCCTTAGTTCTTATGCTGGTGGTAGGGCTCATGTTTGCTAGCTTTTTCCTGGATGAGCCGTTCCGTGACTCGTTCTATCGAGCCATGGCTGTTCTGGTAGCAGCAAGCCCTTGTGCGCTCGCAATCGCGACCCCGAGCGCAATTCTTTCTGGTATCGCTAGGGCAGCCCGCGGTGGGGTATTGATCAAGGGGGGGGCACCGCTTGAAGAGCTCGGCTCCTTGAATGCCATGGCATTTGATAAGACCGGCACACTAACTGAAGGGCGCCCACGAATCACTGACGTGATACCGGTCGCAGGTACGAAGATTGAAGATCTGTTGGGCGTCGCTATCGCTGTGGAATCGTTGAGCGACCACCCACTTGCTGCTGCAATTGTGCGTGATGGTGAGGAGATGATAGGCACGAGACACCGATTCAGGGCTGGGAACATGAGCAATATGATTGGCCGCGGAGTGCGAGCCGAACTTGATGGTCAGTTCGTCTGGATCGGTAAGGTTGAGATGTTCGGTACTGATGGTGTTCCCGCTCTGAGTCAAGCAGCCCTGGAGGCTGCGGAACGTTTGCGCCAGTCTGGCCGTACAACTATGGTAGTACGTCACGCTGACAAGGACCTAGGCGCTATAGGGTTGTTGGACACCCCTCGTGGAGGAGCTAAAGAGGCACTTCAGAAACTCAGAGACATGGGCATCAGTCGCATGATCATGATTTCTGGTGACCACAATCGCGTTGCGGAAGCGGTAGCTGCTCAAGTTGGGTTGGATGAGGCGTGGGGAGATCTGATGCCAGAGGACAAGGTCAAGGCCATTAAGAAACTGCGCCTCAGTTCTAAGGTAGCCATGGTAGGTGACGGCGTGAATGATGCCCCTGCTATGGCCAACTCGAGCGTGGGTATTGCCATGGGGGCTGCCGGATCCGATGTCGCTCTGGAAACGGCAGATATAGCACTTATGACTGACGACATCAGGCAACTCCCCTTTGCGGTGGGGCTAAGTCGCTACACGCGATCGATCATCCGTCAGAACTTGTTTGTCAGCTTGGGAGTTGTGGCCATTCTGGTTCCGTCGACTATCATGGGCTTGAGCATTGGGGCTGCCGTTGCGATCCATGAGGGCTCCACATTGTTGGTGGTATTCAACGCCTTGCGACTGCTGGCCTACCGTAAAAACGCTTGATTACTCACTCTACGGGGAAAATCGGGGCTCGGAAAGCGCCCCGATTTTTACGTTTACTGGTGACTACTCAGAACACGTATTGCAGGCGGGACACGATTGCGTTGCCGCTATTGTCGCCGGCGGTGTTCTCGTTATTGTCGGTGCGCACGTTGATGTAGTCGGCACTGACTTTCACTGCCTCATTGACGTACCAGTTCACGCCAACAGTGTGGCTCTTGGCCTTGCGCTCGTTCGACTGGTTTACAGTAGTGACCAGGTTGCCGTCTTCGACTTTGATATCGTCAAAGCGGTAAAAGACTTCCCATGCACCCAGTTCTTTGTTCTGAGGCTTGATAGTGTCGAATTTGGCACCGTCAAGCTTGTAGATGCGCGGCTCGCCAGTCAGAGTGTACGCCATCTGAGCATAGTAACCGGAGGCCTTCAGGTCATTGCTGGCTTGGTCGGCTTTCAGTTTGCGACGAAGGTACTCGGCCTGGACCGAGAATGGACCGGTGGCCCAGGCACCCTCAAGGCCCCAAACCGAGTCATCCTTCCACAGGCCATCCTGCGCGGTAGCACCGCCAAACAGCATGCGGTTGCCGTTGGTGCCGGCATCTCCTCCGCCATTAGTATCTACCCCGCGGACGCCAAGGCGTGAGCGAATTCGGGTATCGACTGCGCTGTCCTTGAGGTCGCGGTAGGCGTATTGGGCGCCAACGTGCAGTACGTTTCCATCGCTATGCAGCGGCGCGAATACGCCACGTAAGTTGTAGCGCTTGGTGCTGTCACCATCCGAGTTGTTGTTGGTTTCGCTGAAAACGCTACCCGAGACGTAGGCCATTTCAGCGATGGTGCTGGTGGCCTGAACACCCATGCCAGCGTTGTCGTTGATCCAGTCGGCCAGATCGTATGAGAGATTCCGCTCCATGGCGGTGGTCCATTTCGAACTGGTAGCCTTCTCAAGACCGAAGTCGGTGTAGAAACGGCCGAAACGCAGCTGCACGGGTTTGAAACCGGTGTAGGTCAGGCTGGCTTCGTCGAAGTAACCGTCGGAATCGTTACCAGTGTTACGGGAGAGGTCGTAGTTGACCTGGTACTTCCAGTCTCGGTACAAGGTACCGCCGAACTCGATGTAGGCTCGGCGGAAGTATGCTGCATCCGCCGTATCGCCGTTCTTAGTGAAAACGCCATCGAATCTACCGTAATCAGCTTGAACTCGCCCCCCAAGTTTGAAGCTGAATTCCTTGTCAGTAGTCGATACTTCAAGACCGCCCTTGGTCTTCAGAACAAGATCAGCTCCGTCAGTGGTTACTGTTCCGGAGAATGCCTGAGAAGAAAAAGTGCTAATTATTGCGGCAGCCAACAGCTTTTCCCGCATGTTCGAAGAACGGATCATTGCTTGCCTCTCGTATGTTAAGTGCTTAGCTACCGACGTTGTATTTCGCCCCGCGTCGGCATAAATTGATCTTGCAGATTGAAGCAGGCCACGGTTGCCACCTGCTTTAACAAGATGCCTTTATTCTAAGCTCTCTGGCTAGGTCCTAAGCAAATATGACAGTTGTGTTTCTTTAGTGTTAACGGTAGGTTTCTTTGGCGTCGAAATTTTTCACTCGGAAAGCCAGTCGTTCTTATCCAAGAAACTTTTCTTAAATAATTTGTGAATTTCCAAAGCCTGTGGGTTTCGCAAAAGTTTAGTTTTTATTACAAGATAGACATGTTTGTCTTCTAGGTCGTCCAAAAAACCTGGTAGTGGTCGGAGGGTTCTCTCCATTTTTTGACTATATTCGGGCAGCACACCGATACATGCACCTCCAATAACAAGTGCGCGGGATAAACTATAGTTTTTCACCTTGGTTGTACCGCCATTATATTGGGCCATGATCGATTTCCACTTTATTGAGCTCGCTAGGAATTCATCATCCCAAGGGACAACTAGCATGAAATCGTGTAGGTCCAAATTTTTCACTGGAAGTGCGCCGCTTCTTGAGTAGCGACTGGAAATGAAAAGCTCATGTCCAATCCGACCAAGTCGTTCAAACTTATACGCAGGGTGGCGATCAATAATGTCATCATCACCCGGACTTACGAACGTTATACCCACATCAACTTTACACTCGGAGATCATTTGAGCCGTGCATTCAGAGTGGATCTCCAACTGCATTTCCGCATGATCTCGGACGTAGGCGACCAGATCGCGGTTCACAATGTCACTCAGCACTGGCTCTGTGACCGCGATGCTAAGTCGGGATAGTTCTCTTTCGCCAGCATTGCCAAGCCCGTCTGGGCCGAAGAGTTGGCAAAGGCTCTGGCTAACCCTTTCACCTGTTCGGGTCAGTGAAAGCTTGTTATTTTTGTAAACGAACAGGGGAGTCCCTATGTGCTCTTCAAGCTTTTCCAGGCGTTTCCGCAGGCCTACCACTGGAATATTGAGCCCTCGGGCAGCCTGTTTGAAACTTGCACACCGGACGGTTGCGAAAAACTCTACGGCCAGCTGATCATCAACTGGCAGATCATCCAATATGTTAGAACTGTAAGGAACGCCGCCGTTAGGAAATGTTTCATGTTGTGTAGCCATCTTATCCCCCTTAATTTGGGGAATTTATCTCAATGTCGTTTTGTGTTTCATATTTCTGACGAAATTGTAATTATTGAGCAATGTTGGTGTTATTGAGTTGCTTTATTGCAGGAGTGTAATTTTTAGGCAATCATTTTGATATTGTGGCGTGCTAGAATTAGGAGCTGACGTTATTAATTGCTGATGTGGTTTTTTTGTCAATGTAGTATTCATATTTGGTTCACTATTTTTTCACCTTTGCCTTCATAGGCTTTGGTCATGAAAAATAAAACACCATCTCTCATTACCTTGCTATTTCGTTATCTTGGAATCGGGGTTATAGCAACGGGAATACATTATGCGGTATTTCTGATTTTATTTACGACAGAGGCCGCTACTCCGTTGCTAGCCAGTATCTGTGGCAGCATGGCTGGCGCCGTCGCAAGCTTTATTGGAAATAAGACGCTCTGCTTTGTGGCAGATGGTTTTCGAAAACTTCAGCCTCTTAGGTTTGCATTGGTCGCGCTAGCAACCAACTTCGGCAACGGTGTTGGTATGTGGCTTCTTATCAAATCAAATATTTCGCCGTTTATATCCCAGGTGCTAATGACTGTGACGCTTACTTCACTTGGTTTCATTGCGCACCGCTTCTGGACATTTAATCATGCAGACATTACATCGATTTCCCGAGCGCCCTGACCCCTTGTTAACCATAGTGGTTCCGTGCTTCCAGGAAGAAGAGACAATTCCCGAATTCCACCAGCGCATCACTCTTGTCGTAAGGAACTTACCCGTCTCCTGCGAAATCCTCTACATCGACGATGGCAGCAATGACCGAACCGCCGAGCTATTGCGTCATTACCAAGATGGTTCATCTGTGCGCTGCCTGTTTCTGAGTCGTAACTTTGGCAAAGAGGCTGCTCTGAGTGCCGGCATAGATCACGCCCGTGGAAGCGCGCTGATTTTCATTGATGTCGATCTGCAGGACCCGCCAGAGCACATTTCAGTCATGGTGGACTACTGGCAGCGCGGCTATGACGTGGTGAACATGCAACGCAATTTGAGAATCGGAGATTCGTGGTTTAAACGCATGAGTGCCCGGGCCTACTACTGGGCCATGCAGCGACTGGTTGAGAAGGTGGATATTCCGGCCGATGTCAGTGACTTCAGGCTGATTGGACCTGCGCCGTTGGCTGCTCTGCGGGCACTGGATGAGCGCTCTAGGATTCTCAAAGGTATGATCGGGTGGGTAGGCTTTCGCACTATCGAGTTGCCCTACAACCGGACTGTTCGCCACGCGGGGAGTACCAAGTGGAACGCAGCTGGCCTGTTCAATTTGGCCGTTGAGAGTATTGTCAGCTTCTCCCGCAAGCCACTTCGCATTTTCAGCCTAATCAGCTTCGGTCTCTTCGTTTCAAGCATCTGCTATATGGTTGCGTCACTGGTGGCAGGCAGTTTCGACATCCATCATCTGATCGTCGGAATGGCTTCATTCATTTGCGTCGGTGTCGCCATGGTGGGTGAGTACCTTGGTGTGGCACTTGCGGAAGTGAAACGCCGCCCTCTCTATTTCCTGAAAGGCAACAGCAAGGCAGATCCTGTGCCGCTTCATCCTTCGGTTTCTTCGATTGAGGGTAAGAAATGCTGAGTCTGAAAAACGAGCGGACGCTGTGGTGGATCTTGGGTTCGATTTTAGCCTTGCGTCTATTAGGGCTGGGCATTTACCCATTGATGGACACTTCGGAGGCACGCTACGCCGAAATGGCTCGCAAGATGGTCGAGTTGAACGACTGGATAACGCCAATGTTCGACTATGGGGTGCCGTTTTGGGGTAAGCCGCCGCTGTCCTTCTGGACCCAGGCTGCGAGCATGACGGTATTCGGTGTGAATGAGTTCGCTGCTCGGTTCCCAGCCTGGCTGTTGCACTTAGCCAGTTGTTTCATCATCATCAAACTCGGCGCACAACAGATTTCGCGTAAAGCGGGCATCTGGGCCGCCATCATTCTTTCCAGCACCACATTGGGCCTAGTTTCCAGTGGTGTCGTGCTGACTGACCCTGTTCTGTCGTTCTCGATTCTGCTGGCCAGCTATGGATTCTGGCGTTGGATGAAGAGTGCCGGTAAAGCAGATGCTTACCTGATGTTCGCTGGCTTGGGATTGGGTTTGCTTGCCAAAGGGCCGCTGACCCTGGTGCTTATGGGAACGCCAGCTTTTGCCTGGATCACTATCTACAAGCAATGGGGTCGGGTACTTAGGCTTCCCTGGGGTACTGGCCTTCTCCTCATGCTTGGGATATCCGTGCCTTGGTATGTCGCGGCTGAGATGAAGACTCCAGGGTTTCTAGAGTATTTCTTCATTGGTGAGCATTGGAGTCGATACGTCGTCAGCAACTGGGCAGGAGATCTCTATGGCAGTGCTCATGCCAAACCTTATGGCACTATCTGGATCCAGCTCGGTTTATCGCTGCTGCCCTGGGCCTTCTTTCTCCCGCTACTGATTCGCAAGCGTGAATCAATGCAAGGCTTCGAAGCCTACCTGTGGCTTTGGGCCTTGGCGACGCCGGTCTTCTTCACGTTCGCCGGTAATATTTTGTGGACCTACCTGCTGCCTGCGTTGCCTGCCTGGGCTTTGTTGTTGTCCAGACGGATTAGCGAGGTTGGTTCGAAGACCACCTGGGCTGCCGCCATAAGCGCATTGGTGTTGCCAATCATTGGTGCGGGCTTGATCTATGCCGGAGTACTGGAGGAGCGGCCTCAGAACCAGCGAGATGTGGTTCAAGCTTGGCTCAATGTGCCGTCAGCCCAATCGGCGCCTCTGATCTACCCTGGTCGCCGCTCGTATTCGTCAGAGTTCTACAGTAGGGGGCAGTCAGAGAATATCAAGGATCCTGCCAAGTGGCCCCAGGATGGCCCGTTCTATCTGTCTAGGCGCTTGCGCGATAGCAAAGATGATTTGCCAGCTGATCTGGGTTGCGCAGAAATCACCGAAGTCAACGCCAGTCAGCTATTGTTGTGTCATTGGAATCGTACCGAGCAAGGTACCAAGGGGCTGGCTGGGGAAAGCGATTCGGGAGCGCCTCGCAAGAACGAAGGATAAATTACTGGCACAAAAAAGCCAGGTTTACCCTGGCTTCTTGTCGATTGCCTTCGTCATCTAAATTCCTACTTTACCACCGATTAGTTATCAGCTTTTTCATTGCTACTCTTCTCTTCTTTCTGTTGCTCTTGAGCAACTTTCTGCTTGTTCTGGTCCGAAGAGTCATTGCCCCACAGACGCGTCTGTTCGGCTCGGAAATTTTGGTTGAACTGTTTTGCTCGATCGTAACCATCTTCAGCGTAAGCAGTGCTCATAAGGCCAAGCAGCAGACTGCCAACAGCGATAGATTTGAAAATTTTCATTGTAAGCCTCGGTTCATACTAGACCAGCTTGATTAGCGGCCTTTGTTGGTTTCTAGTTTAGGAGCGAGTAGCTAACAGCAAGGTGAGTCAATAATTACAATTCCGTAATTTTAGTCTTGAACAGGATGCGTTATGCCTGAAAATCTGGAAGGATCAGGTCTATCTCGGAGCTTTCGAGGAAGAGTAAAACCTTTTATTAGATTACATTTTTGATATCTGGCGAGTTAATTCATCGCGGCTTTTTGGCCGCCCCAGGAGATACCCATGAATGACATAGAGCCTTGGGCAGTTGCCATTGGCGACTTTCGCCGTTGCAATGAAAAATTCACTGTCCAACTCGACGAACTGACCTCGCAAACTCGGACTTCTAGCGCTGTCCTAGAGATGTCGAACGATCTTGTGGTGCAGATGGATGCTGTCGGTCGTCAGATTCAGGAGGAGGTAGAAAAGGCACAGAAGGCTTGGTCCAACGCTGAAGAAGTAGCCTTGCGCGCAGCTGCAGAGGCCTATTCTGCTGCATGTAGGGGAGTGGATACTGCCATTCAACCGCTGATTTCAGAGCTTTCGACAGCGACAAAGGCTGCAAACGCCTCTATTGTCGAGCTTAAGCGCGCACCAGTATTGGCCAAGCGTTATGTGATGGTGGTGGCAACAGCGTTCTTCATTCTGGCGTTGATCTGCGTCTACTCGACCATGCGTCTCGTCGATGCCGTCGGCAGAGTAAATGCCCAAGAGAAAGTGAATGCTCAGTATTTCTCCCATCTGTGGAAGAATGCCAATCCAGACGAGCAGAGGATCATCAAATCGGTGATTCTGCGGTCGCCAATGGATCCTGTGGTTCTAAAGGACTGAGCTACTGAGGCAGGCCAAATGGCCCGTCGAACGACGGGCATATTTATGTCTGTGCTAATTAGGTGGCGGCCGTTACCGGTTGCAATAGGTGGGCGGCGGGAAAGTTAAGATGGAACCAAGTAAAGTTTTCTTCGGTCACTTCTACGCTCGCCGAACCCTGGTGCAGGCTCATGATTGACTGCACGATGGCTAGGCCAAGACCGGTTCCTCCTTCGCTTCGTGCTCGGCTCTTGTCCACACGATAGAACCGTTCAAACAAATGGGCATGGTGTTCCTTGGCAATCCCGCGGCCCGGGTTGCCGACGCTCAAGGTCGTACCGTTCGCAACGTGTTGCACCTTCACATAGACCGTACGGCCGCGAGGACAGTAGCGTATTGCATTCGATACGAGGTTCGAGACGGCTCGTTGAATCATTATCCGATTACCGCGCACCATGTCATCCCTGCCGGATATCTGCAGCTGGATTTCTCCTTCCTCGGCTGAAATGCTGAAAAGGTCGCACACCCGCTGAACCTCAGCGACCAGGGACACAGGTTCGAACTCCACCATGGATGCTGGATGACTGACCTGGGCCAGAAACAGCATGTCGGAAACCATGCGGCTCATGCGGTCCAGCTCCTCTGTGCACGACTCGAGAACCTCCCTGTACTCGGAAAGTGATCGTTCTCTCGTCAAGGCAACCTGAGCTTTACCCATTAGGTTGGAAAGTGGTGCCCGCAACTCATGTGCCAGATCGTCAGAGAACTGCGAAAGCTGTTGAACCCCCTCATCTAGGCGAGCCAGCATGATGTTGATGCCGTCGGCGAGCTCTTTGAGTTCTGCCGGCATCCCGTCAGTTGGAAGGCGATGTTCGAGGCTCTCGGTTGAAATCTTCGATGCTACCTTGAGGAATTTGGTCAGAGGTAACAGACCCCTGCGTACGGTCCACCAGCCGATGGCCAGGATCAACGCTAGGATAACGGGGGACATCATCAGGGCCCAGGTTAACAACGCATCGAGAAGCGCTTCACTGGATGACTGGTCCATGGTCATATAGACGCTGACCTCTGTTCCATCACCCAAGCGCATAACCCGAGAAGCGCTTAGCAGGGGGCGGTCCTGAGTGTCACGCCATTCGTGCTCTTTGGGCTGAGCAGATGGCTGAAACTTGTGAACCTCCAAATTGACCTGCTTCGATCCGATCGAAAGCAAGGGAGCCTGAGTTTTTGATGTATCGAATATGCTGACATACAGATTGTTGTGGCCCATTACTAGGTCGACGAGCTGATGCGCATCCGCATTGACGCCAGATATATCCGAAATGGTGGACAGGTTGTGAGCCATACCTGCCATTTTTACTTCCAGATCTGCTCTGGCATTTGTCTCCAGAGCCTTGCCTACAGTTAGGTATCCGAAGGTGGCGAACAGAAGTAGCACCGCTGCGCTCATCAATCCAACTTTTAACCCCAGCTTTGCAGCCAGGCTGAATGGCCTCATGCGCGCTCCTCAAAAACGTACCCAACGCCCCGAAGCGTGTGAATTAGTTTGGTCTCAAACGGGTCATCGATCTTAGAGCGCAAACGCCGGATGGCAACATCGATGACGTTGGTGTCGCAATCGAAATTCATGTCCCAGACCAGCGAGATGATCTGGGACCGAGTTAGCGCTTCGCCAGTTCTGCTCATGAGCAGATGTAGGAGCGCAAATTCCTTGGTAGTTAGATCGATACGTGTGCCTCCGCGAAAGACCCGATGGCGTACCGAGTCGAGTTCCAGGTCGGCAATTTTCAGCGAACTTTTCTCTACTAGCTCATCACCACGCCGTTGCAGCGACCGGATGCGAGCAAGTAATTCAGGAAATTCGAAGGGCTTCACTAGGTAGTCGTCCGCGCCGCCGTCCAAGCCCTTGAGCTTGTCGTTGATGCGTCCACGGGCTGTCAGCATGATGATGCGGACTCGGCTGGTTTTCCTGATGCTTTCCAGCAGATCCCAGCCGTCGATACCTGGGAGGTTTACGTCCAGAAGGACCAACGAATAGACATTAGTGTTAAACAAGTGCAGGGCATCAACACCGTTGTGCACAATATCAACGACATACCCGCTTTCGGAAAGGCCCTGCTGAAGATATTCGGCAGTTTTTATTTCGTCTTCCACAACTAGAACGCGCATAACTTATCTCAAGGTATGAGGAAGGAGTTGGTCTAATCCGCCAAGATTACGGCTGCAGGCTGTTCGACAGTTCGATTGAGGGTGTGGCATGTGGGAGTCGCTACCTCCGTCCATACACCGGGTCACCTGAGGACGCTTGAATCTTAACGCGAACAAGCTGTCAGCGGCGAAATCCTACAAATTTGTAATGTAGCCGCAAGATTGCTGACAGTCATGCGGCTCATCCCTGAGCATAGCGGATTCTGGGGCTTGCAACGGTTTATGGCGGTGTCGTTTGATGAACGGGCTTGATCTGGACGCGCAGCATTTCAGCCTCGTTCGCACAAGGGGGGTAATGGCTTTGTATCGTGCGCGCCACCTGGATGGTTCCTGTCACGTGCTTGCAACGCGCTGTGCCTTTTCTGCAAGTCAATCCGCCTAGCGGCTCAGCAGCATCTCGAGTCATAAATTTACAATGTGTTACATGTCCAAATTGTAATTGCGCGATCATCTTGTTGTTAGTCTCCTTTGCTAGCTTAGCGAAAGCGGAAGAGGCATCGCTGTTTTGGAATTTTCATTCCAAAGCGGCTTGGCAAGAGCAGCGAGAGGTTGTTCGTGTCAGTGCATTCACCTGTGAACCATACGCTCCTTTGGTAAGGTGAATTTTAGCGCCCTTCTATGGGCGCTTTTTTATTGTTGGGGCTTATTATTAACACTACGGTATCAGTGATCGCCGTGTTCATGCTCTTCTCACCTATTACAGTTAATGCAGAATTCAGTATGGAGCTCGGTCAGCGAATTGAGCGCTCTGCTAGAGAAGCTACTGAGGATTATGCTCAGAGAGTAAAAAAGCCAATGCCTCAAGTTGAAGATTACACCTATGGCATCAACATAGACATTAGTAAACTTGTGTATGTATCACCAGGCGTGCGGTACTACGGAAATGTAAGAGGTATGGTGACCTATGAGGACTCAAGGGGGGAGTTGCACATGCTTCGTTACCTATTGAAGGGCGATTGTATTATCAGTAGCTGAGCAGCATTAGATGGCGCTTTTTGTTGGCGAACTGTGGAAATTTAATGCCAAGTCGACGTGGTAGGGCGTATTCCGGTCGCTAGCCATAGGGATTAGGATACTGCCAATAAGTATCGGTCAAAATTCAAAGTTTGGTAGTGGCAGCGGAAGCACGGCAAACATTGGCGGTGCCGGTGGAGCGTACTGCGGCGTGTACCAGGTATGAGTGGAGAGTTTCTCTAGGCTCCTGGTCTCCAGGCGGGCGGGTGAGAATCAAGGCGTTGCTCAGGAGTATGGCGGCAATTAGGCTGCACAGCTTGTCACTGTGTTTTGCCGGTGCTAATACGAGAACCACTACTCTTGCAATGAGCAGGTGTCTCTTGATGATACAAGTCACCGATGGACCTTCAGGGGGTAGCAGAGAGGGGTATTTCTCTCGATTTCTATCTTCCCTGCCCCCTCCGTTTGGGCGGTGGGGGAGGGGACTGCCAGTCAGTGAGATGGTGATGTAGAGTTTTCGTGGAAGGTCCTGCGCTCGATCTGAATGGTGCAGTGATGGATTTCAAACGCGTCGCTGACTGCTTTAACGACGGCCGCCAGTACCTTATCCCCGTCTGCAGAGTCCTTCACCACTACATGCGATGTCATCACGTTGCTGCCGCTGCTGACGGCCCAAACGTGCAAGTCATGAACCTCTGTGACACCGTCGACACCGAGGATGCTGGACTCGATTGCGGTGATGTCGAGCTCCCTCGGAACGCCCTCCATCAAGATTCCCAAGCTTTCTCGAAGCAGTTGCCACGTCCGCGGTAATACCCAGAGGCCGATCGCCACAGCGACAATCGTGTCTACCCACGTCCAGTCGGTAAAGCGGATGATGAGAGCGGCTATGATTACGCCCAACGAGCCGAGCATATCGCTCCAGACTTCTAGGTAGGCCCCTTTTACGTTGAGGCTCTCCTTGCTCGCGGATGCTAGGAGGCGCATCGAGATTAGGTTGATGATCAGGCCGGCGATCGCAATCCACATCATCGCTCCGGTGGCGATCTCCGCTGGCATGAAGAAGCGCTGATAAGCCTCGTACAAAATGTACATCGCCACTAAGAAAAGCAGTACGGCGTTGAACGTCGATGCCAGAATCTCCAGGCGGGCATAGCCGAAGGTTCTTTTCTGGTCAGCCGGTCGCTTGGCTATCTGGAGTGCAATCAATGAGATTGCCAGAGCGGCGGTGTCCGTGAACATGTGAGACGCATCCGACAGCAGCGCAAGGCTGCCGGTGATCCACGCCCCGACTACTTCTGCGATCATGAAGCTGCCAGTCAAGGCGAGCGCTATGATTAGCTTCTTCTGATGCCCCTCGCGTACTGCAGTGCTGCCGTGATCATGATTTGAGCCCACGTAGTTCTCCTTGCGCAGGGTTGTGGTCTTGTTGGTCCTTTGCCTCGCATTTAGCGTGTGGCTTGGCCGCACTGACTGCAAAATTTTGCTCCTGGACTTAGCAAGGCGCTGCAGGCGGTGCAGCCACTCGATAGTGGTGTTCCGCAGTTTAGACAAAAGCGTGCTGATGGATCATTGGTCGTCCGGCATTGTCTGCACGCCTGCACTTCTTGAATGGAGGCTTGAACGGCTGTGCGCCCACCGTCATGCATCTGGTTGTCCCTGTTGCAGCTCTGCGGTCTGCCATGGTGGTCATATTGCTTGTTCCCATGTCCTTCACTGTGGTTTTTATGGCCATTGTGATTTCCACGATTATGATGGCCGCTCAGGAGATTTTTTAGGAAACTCATGGTGTTTGCCCTTTCTTGGTCTGCATAATAACTAGGAAAATAATCATCTGTTCGTAAATATGACTTCTAGATTTTTTTAAGGTTCAAGGCGAGCCTACGATAAAGTGAAGTGGTTTTTTTATTAAATTAAATTCATCTGGTTGGGCGCGGCGTGGCATTTTTCGGGCAAGATTATCCTATTGTTTATTGTGGTGCAGGTGGTGACAATTTAAAAACAGTAATTGAAATTCTTTCAGTATTGTAATTGTTAGGTCATCGTTCTGTTATCAGGTGCCAGAAATAATGTGCCCGCGAGATTTATTTCTCGTTAATCCCTATGCCGCAGACATCCTAAGCGTTCCTGACGCCTACGGGCTTAAGGCTTCTGGCGCTCTGCCCATTGCGCAATCGCCCAGCATCTGTCGATGGCTTTCCTGGCCGCTCCCGCTTACCTCCATAGCTATCGCCATGGATAAGCAGTGTTTCAGAGTTTGATAATGATATCTTCAAAATCCATTGTTCATGCCCTGCTAAATAGATGGATGTTCTCTATTCGCAATGCCCGGCAGGAAGGAGTAAGTACCAATCTTATAGTTGGGCTGGTGGCTCTTTGGTTATTGCTGTTCGCGAATGCCGAGCTTTGGAGTGTACTCTGGAAGCTAGCATTCAAAACTGATGTAGTGAACTGGTTGCTAGCTGCTAGCCTGCCAGTCATTGTGTTCGCTTGGGTGTTTACAGTACTGAGTTTGTTGTCATGGGGGCGGCTGGCTAAACCACTATTGTGCATAGTGCTGATCAGCGCCGCTTTTGCAAGTTACTTCATGAGCGCTTACGGTATTGTTATCGACTACACGATGTTCACCAATATTGTGGAAACCGACGTCGCTGAGGCGGCCGAGCTATTGAGTTGGAAGCTCGCTCTGTGGGTGGGAGCAGTTGGTGTGTTCCCCGTCTATCTGATCACCCAGGTTCCCATTCGTCGTAGGTCTTGGAGCAAAGCCTTGGTCAGCAGGCTCATTGCCTTGTTGATTGCTCTGTTGACCCTGTCCGGTATCGCACTCAGTCAGTACCAGTCATATGCCTCGTTGCTTCGTAACAATCGGGAGATCCGGCTTATTCTGGTGCCCACCAACCTTTTCGCAGCTGGTCATGGATACGTTAAACGTCAGTTGGCCATGCCTAAAACGCTGACTACCATTGGTACGGATGCGGTGGTTCGACTAGGTTCGGCTCGCAAGCCCAAATTGCTGGTGTTGGCAGTAGGAGAAACTGCTCGCTCCGCCAACTTCTCCCTCAATGGTTACTCCCGTAAAACGAATCCAGAGTTGGAAAGGCGAAATGTCATCAGCTTCTCAAATGTAAGCTCCTGCGGCACCGCCACCGCAGTTTCGCTGCCGTGTATGTTCTTGGACGTGGGTAAGGCGGATTACAAGGACGGCTTGGCCAAGAGTCGAGAAGGGCTGCTCGATGTACTTCAGCGGGCCGGTATCAGCGTGATGTGGGCTGACAACAACTCTGGATGCAAAGGAGTCTGTGATCGGGTCCCTAATCACAAGGTAGCCCCACGCGCGGATCCCAATCTTTGTACCAGTGAAGAGTGTAAGGACGGCGTGCTGCTCTCCGAAATGGAGGACTTCATCAAGCGTCAGGAGGGCGATGCGGTGCTGGTGCTTCACTACAAAGGCAGCCACGGCCCGGCCTATTACAAGCGCTACCCTCCGCAATTCAAGAAATTTGAACCCGTCTGCGAGACTAACGAACTAGATAAATGTCAGCAGCAGGAGGTGGTCAATGCCTACGACAACTCGATCCTCTACACCGACTACGTCACGGCTGGGCTAATCGACATTCTGGCAGCCAACACCAAATTCGACACTGCGCTCATGTATGTTTCGGACCACGGTGAATCATTGGGTGAGAGCGGCCTATACCTTCATGGACTGCCTTATGCGATGGCTCCGATAGAGCAAACTAGGGTGCCATTGGTGCTCTGGATGTCGGATTCACTCACAAAGAGCGAAAGGTTCAATGTGAGCTGTTTGAAAGCCGAGGCAAACTCACCGCTGAGCCACGACAACCTGTTTCACACCACTCTCGGGATGATGAACGTCCAGACGTCCTCGTATCAATCAGCGTTAGATTTCACAGCCCCCTGCAAGCCCTCGGTCGGAGGCTCTTACTCAGACCTATAATTGCTCGCAGTAACCCCCACCAAGCGGCTTTTGTGCCGTCTGTATTGACAGTTGCAAGAAACTGAACTAATTACATAGCTGCATTCAAAAAACCAAGCGATAAAGGAAATCTCGCATGAGCATCAAGCCAGGCCCTAAAAGAACGAACGAAGATGGTACTCCAGATAAAAGGCAGCGTGTCACGCCTGAAAAGCAGAAGGAGCACCCTGACCTGAAACCCCATAAGCATAAAAAGGGGGAGTAAGAAAAAAGCAGCTCCTGAGAGCTGCTTTTTGTGCGATTAAATCTAGATATCCACGCTGAGCAATCGTGCCGTGTCGTGAGCGAAAGGGGCTAGGATTAGAGGCAGGATCTTCCCCGCAGGCATTGGTGCAATCCACCGTTCATGAACCCACTCCCGGGCCATCCGCTCGACGTAAACTGTCATGTTCGGGTGAAGTCAATACTGATATCGCGAACCACGCTATCCAGTTCAAGCCCCCTCCCTGTTGTTTGATTATCAATGGAGCACAGAGCATCGGAATTTGCTGAATATCGACATGTTTTTCCGATTGCAGGTAGTGTGGTAGCTCGTAGACTCATTCGACAACGGCAGTCAGTGACTGACGTGATTCCCGAGCGCAGCGAGAAAGAAGAGGTATCGTTAAGGCGATCTGGAGGTAGGGACCGCTTCGGTTGTTATGTCGCCGAGAATCTGGCATCGATAGAAATTTTTCCCGATGATCACATCAATTCGGCAACTGATGCTGAGCTGTTGTTTGATATTCGCAGCATTTGACTTCAAGACGAAGCCGGCCTTCTAGCCGGCCTCGTCAGTCGTGTTTATAACCGCGCGTTGCAAACTCTTCTGTTTACGCTGCTCCTGTTTACAAAATCGCTGATGTTGTCCACTGCACCGTCCATCAGTTGTTGCATGGCATCCTCGCTGCTCCAGGCGATGTGCGGGTTGAGCAGAAAATCGTCACGCTCGATCAAGGTGAACAGCGGGTTGCTCGGGTGCAAAGGTTCGTGCTCGACCACATCCAGTGCTACACCGCCTAGCTGGCCATTCTCCAGTGCAGCGATTAATGCTGCTTCATTGATAACCCCACCGCGTCCGGTATTGACCACCACCGCATCAGGCTTCATCAGAGCTAGGTGTTCGGCGTCGATCAGGTTGTAGGTTTCAGGCGTCAGCGGGCAATTGATGGATAGCACATCGCAGCTTTCAAGCAGTTCGCCTAGTGGGCGGCAATCAGAACCGCGGCGCTTGCCACCGCGATCCTCAAACAACACCTGCATTCCCAGTGCCCGGGCCAGGTGCGCCAGCCGCAGGGCGATGGGGCCGCTGCCGATGATCGCCAGGCGTTTGTCACGGATATCACGTACCCGATGGTTGAAGTAAATGTTCTGATGCGGGGCCTGACCGGCATGGACCTGGCGCATCAGGCGAGTAAAGGCTGCAGGCCGGCGGAACAGCTCGAGAATCATCGCCAGGCTGTGCTCGGCCACAGTATTGGCAGCGTAGCCCGGCACACTTGAGACTTCGATACCATGGGCGTCGCAGTAGTCGACATCGACGATGTCACGGCCGGTCAGGGCTAGGGAAATCATTTTCAGTTTCGGCAACTGGCGCAGATGTTCGGCACGCAGTGGCACGCTGCAGGTCAGGGCGATAGTGGCATCCTGCAAGTGCTCCAGCACCTGGTCCGGATGGGTATAGGGGTACTGTAGCCATTTGTGTTCGAAGTCTGGACGTTTAAGGCGGGTCGACGGCGCCAAGCCGTCGTCATCGAGAAAGACGATCTGTTCAGTCACGATCAAATCCTTATTTCTTCTGTGCCGGCACGTAACCGGCAGGGGCCATGGCAACCAGTTGGCGGGTGACGAAACCGGCGTCTTGGTCGTGATCTTCGAGGGACTCCTTACGCACCAGGGCGTCACGCACCATGTGGGCTCCGAAAAAGCGGAACGGTTCCGGTGGCAATAGCTTCATCTTCTGGTTTACCAGCCCGCAATTGGCCCACTCGTCGTTGGCGTGCTCCACCAGCGACTTGATGATGCGGCTAGCGAATACTGTAGTGGCCACGCCATTGCCGGAGAATCCGATGCCGTAGCTGATGTTTTGGCGATGATCCAGGTAGCCGAAGTTGGGCAGACCTTTCATCGCACGGTCGATCGGCCCGGTCCAACTGCTGACCAACGGAACGTCTCGCAGTTGCGGGTAGAGGCGGCGCAGCTCCGCGGCGACTTTGTCGGCAGCCGGCGATGGTTTTTCATAGAGATTGCCAATTCGCCCGGCATAAGCAAACTGTCCCAGCGGCTTACCGAACACTACCCGTCCATCCGGGGTGTTGCGCCAGTAATTGAGCACGGTGCGTGAATCGGTCATGCACTCACCACCACGGAAACCGATGGCGTCAAGCTTTGCCTTTACTGGTGCAGTGGCGACCATGTCGCTGGACATGATCGCGATCATCCGTCGTAACTCAGGGAACTGGGCGCCCCAAGCGTTAAGAGCGAGCACTACCTGGTCAGCTTTTACATGACCCTTAGCGGTGTGCACCACCGGATGTGCGCCTCGTTCCAGATGTGTGAACGGCGACTTCTCGAAAATTTTTACGCCCAGCTTCAACGCTACCCGACGCAGGCCGCGGGCGAGCATCGCAGGTTGCACGGTGGCGGCGTTGGGGTCAAAGATCCCTCCCAGAACCAGTGGTGAGCCGACGCGGCCGCGGATGGTTTCACGGTCCAACTCAATGAACGGATTGACGCCCAGTTTCTGTAGGCCTTCGGTCAGCACTCGCCAGGAGTTCATCTGGCGCTGGTTGGTCGCGGTCCACAGCCAACCATCCTTGCGGTACTGGGCATCAATACCATGCTCCTCGCAGAAGCTGCCGATCTCGTCGATCGCTGACTCAGCGGCCTGGCAAATTCTTCGCGCTTCGACGTCACCGCAGATGGTACGAACAGACAGGTACTTGCCCCACCAGTTAGTCGCTACGCCGCCGTTGCGTCCACTGGCGCCGGAACCGCAGCGGTCGCGTTCGACGATGACGATATTCTTTTCGGGGTGGGCCTGTTTGAGGCGGATGGCCGACCACAAGCCAAGATAACCGCCACCGACGATACATACATCCGCATGAATGGAGTCTTGCAGTTCGGGGGCGAGGTCGCTGTCCAGGTCGAGCGCTTGGGCATACCAGAATCCACGGTACATAAGGGGGCCTTCAGCATGTGTTGTTTTGTGAGCACATGATGCGGAGCGGGACAGGGCGCTCACTATGATGCGGGGGACAATTGATAGAAGAACGTTGCAGGGGGCAGGTAAATCTTCAGGGCTCTTAAGAGCATGGGCGCGACATGCTTTAGAAGCCTGTCGCGCCTATGTTTACTATGCGGCTCTCAGTTGGCCGAACGCTTGGATTTCGATTCGATAATCTGGGCTCGCTAAGGCTGCACCGACACACGCGCGCGCTGGCGGCTGCTCGCCGACCCAGGCGTCGTACACCGCGTTCATCGCGGAGAATTCGTTCATGTTGGCCAGCCAAATTTGTATGCGGGTCAGGTTGTTCTTGTCTGCGCCAACCTGCGCCAGCCACGCCTCCAGTTGCGCCAGTACACAGCGCGTCTGCTCCGTGATGTCCCCTGGCGTAAGGGCGACGATGCCGGACGTTTCGATGCGCTCGTCGACCACTACCAACTGGCTGGCGCGGGTTCCTGGATTGATACGTTCGATCATCGTCGGCTCCTTAGAACAGCACGTAAGTTTTGCGCAGCGGCTCGCGGATGTCCCACACGCCTTCACAGTTTTCGGGGAACAGCACCGCGTCACCGGCGCGTAGTTCCACCGGTGCGCCGCCGTCTGGGGTGAAGGTGCACCAGCCGCTAACGATATGGCTGAATTCGCGGTTTTTCAGGTGACGGCGAAACATGCCAGGGCTGCTTTCCCAGACACCGATACTGGCGCCTGTTGCTGCGTCGGTCTGGGCCTGGCCGGTAGCGGCGACGGCAATCGTCTCGCCGATCGGCAAGCGCGCCGGGGCGGTTTCGCCCAGTGGAGAGATAGCGGCGTTGCGCACGACGGTGAGGACTTGGCTCATGAGTGGTTCCCTCTGGTTGGATGCCTTGCGGCAGACGGCTGGTACTTTTGCACCGCATGCGTGCGTACCGATATAACAGGACGGACCAGTCATTGAACGCCGTGATGACTCCAGTCGCGGCTAGGCGCCGGGATAATACAATTTGACCGGTTCATACAATTCAGGGGGGAGGCGCAGGGATAGAGTTCAGTTCGTTCGACAATAAATAGAAGAAGAGGGTCGTATGAGCCAGAGCGATGAGATTCTCTCGGTCCGCAACATTTTCAAGGTCTTTGGCCCCAATCCGGGCTTGGCCATGAACATGCTGAACAGCGGTGCCGACAAGGGCGAAATCTTTAAAGAAACCGGCCACGTGGTCGGTGTATTCGATGCCAGTTTTGCCGTACGACGTGGCGAAATTTTCGTGATCATGGGACTGTCCGGTTCGGGCAAGTCGACCATGGTGCGCCTGTTCAACCGCCTGATTGAGCCCACTTCCGGCAGTATCCACCTGAATGGCAAAGAAATTACTGGGTTGGGCGACAAGGCCTTGCTCGATGTGCGCCGCAAGGAAATGGGCATGGTTTTCCAGTCCTTCGCCTTGATGCCGCATATGAGCGTGCTGGAGAACGCTGCATTCGGCCTGGAAGTCTCTGGAGTCGCTGAGCGCGAGCGCCATGCCCGCGCCAGGGAAGCGCTGGCCCAGGTTGGTCTGGCCGGCCACGAATTCAGCTATCCCCATCAGCTGTCCGGCGGCATGCAGCAACGGGTCGGACTGGCGAGGGCGTTAGCCAATGATCCGACCATCCTACTCATGGACGAGGCGTTTTCCGCTCTCGATCCGATGATCCGCGGCGAGATGCAGGGCGAGTTGATACGCCTGCAGGCTGAGCAACAGCGCACCATCATCTTTATTTCCCATGACATCGAAGAAGCCGTTCGTATCGGTCATCGCATCGCGATCATGGAAGGCGGGCGGGTGGTTCAGATTGGTACGCCGCTGGAACTAATCGAACAACCGGTAAACGACTATGTGCGGGCGTTTTTCAAGGGCTTCGATGTCTCGCGCGTGATTAAGACCAGCGATGTCGCAGAGACCTCCACGGCCAGCCTGTGTCAGACGTGTCAGCAAGCGCTGCCGCGACGCCACACCCATCATTGAGCGATCGCCGCGAAGAGGTTAGCCAGGATGTCCGATTTCAGTTTGCTCGACCCGTTTCAGTCTACCGTCATTCCGCTCGGCAGTTGGGTGGAAGCCGCGTTGAACTATATGGTGCACAACTTCCGTGATGTATTCCGAGCCATTCGCTGGCCGATCGACCAGGTTCTCAACGGCATCGAATTCATCCTGATGAGCATTCCCCCCAGTATTGGAATATTGCTTTCGACGCTGCTTGGCTGGCAGTTGGCAGGCAAACGCATGGCGCTGCTGTGCTTTATCACACTGACCCTGCTGGGCCTGATCGGGGTGTGGTCGGAATCTATGACCACTTTGGCCCTTGTCCTGACCTCGGTGTTTTTCTGCGCGCTGATTGGAATCCCGCTGGGCATCGCTTGTGCCCGCAGCGACCGCCTTGAAAAGCTCACACGTCCGCTGCTAGACGCCATGCAGACCCTGCCGGCATTTGTCTACCTTGTGCCGGTGGTGATGCTGTTCGGCATCGGCAACGTGCCAGGCGTACTGGTGACCATTGTGTTCGCTCTGCCGCCTCTGGTTCGCCTGACCAACCTCGGCATCCGCCAGGTTCCGGAAGACAAAATCGAAGCAGCACGGGCTTTCGGTTGCACACCACGGCAGATGCTGACTCGGGTGCAACTGCCGCTGGCCACCTCGACCATCATGGCGGGCCTCAACCAGACCCTGATGCTGTCGCTGTCGATGGTGGTGATCGCCTCGATGATTTCTGTGGGTGGCCTGGGCCAGATGGTTCTGCGCGGTATCGGTCGGCTGGACATGGGCCTGGCGACAGTCGGTGGCTTCGGCCTGGTGCTGCTGGCGATCTTCCTCGATCGCCTAACGCAGGCCATGGGCGCCCGCACTCGCATCGACCCCAGCCGTCGCTGGTACCAAACCGGTCCGGTTGGTCTTCTGTTGCGCTTAAAAGGCGGCGGACAGCCAACAAAGCGGCGTGAGACCGCCTGAGCTTCACCCTTGTCTTTGATCGTCCTGCCATCCCAACAATAAAACCAGAACAGGTACGCAAAAATGCACGAGATGACTTTTACCCGCCGTTTGCTCCAATGCGCCTGCACCGTAGCGCTGACTGTGGTTTGCCTGGGCGCCACCGCCTCGTCGGACAAGCCGGGGGAGGGGTGAAAATCACTCCGGCATTCCCCACTGTCGATGAAGAACGTTTCCGTGGCGAGGTGGCGCTGAGTGGCTTGCGCGCATTGGGCTATCAGGTGCAACAGCCCAAGGAGACCGAATACGCCACCATGATCCTTGCCGTCGGTTTTGGCGATGCGGACTTCACCGTAAACGCTTGGGACAAGCTGCATGCGAGTTTCTACCAGAAGGCCGGTGGCGACGACAACATGCTCAAGGTGGGCAACATCATGCCAGGCGTGCTGCAGGGGTACCTGATCGACAAGAAAACCGCCGATCAGTACCAGATCAAGGACATCACCGACCTGAAGAAGCCCGAGATCGCCAAGCTGTTCGACACCGACGGCGACGGCAAGGCCGACATGACCGGATGCAACCCGGGCTGGGGCTGCGAGCTGGTCATCGAGCATCAAATGAAGGCCTACGACTTGCAGAAATCCATCCATGTGAACCAGGGCTCGTACTTCGCCCTGATGGCCGACACCATCACCCGCTTCAAAGAGGGCAAGCCGGTGCTCTACTACACTTGGGTCCCGCAATGGGTCGCCGGGGTACTGGTGGAAGGCCGCGATGTGGTCTGGCTGCAAGTGCCGAAGACCGACCTGCCGGCACAATACGGTAACGCCGATACGGTGTATGAGGGCAAGAACCTCGGCTTCGCTTTGGACCGGGTTGAGGCGCTGGTCAATCGCAAGTTCGCCGAGCGCAACCCAGCGGCGGTGAAGTTCCTCTCGCTGATGCAGATCCCCGCAGCCGACGAAAGTGCGCAGAACCTCAAGATGCAGCAAGGCGAGAAGTCTGCGGCAGACATCCAGCGCCACACCCGCGAATGGATCGCAGCGCACCAGCAACAGTTCGACAGTTGGGTGGCGGCAGCGCGGGCGGCGGCAACCCAGGCCAGCAACTGAACATGCGGCTCGCAGCCCGGCCGTCAGGCCGGGCTCCCCTCAAGCAGACCAGGAAGCTGCTCGCCATGATGACTTCGCCGTTTTCCATTCCCGCTCCTGCCCGCCGTATCGACCCGAACCGACACTCCTCCTTGAAGCCTGACGGCTCGCCGGACGATAACGACCGTACCGAGATTGGCCCGACGCCCCTGGCGTTCGCCGAATGGGCCGAACTGGGCCTGCAGGCACCGGACCTGTTGAGCATGCGCGGCTATCGCCTGCAACGTATCTGCCAGCAACTGGTAGCCCGCGACCTGGCTGGCATTCTGTTGTTCGATCCGCTGAACATCCGCTACGCCACCGACACCACCAACATGCAGCTGTGGACCACCCACAACCCGGCCCGCGCCTGCTTTATCGCGGCCAGTGGGTATGTGGTGCTGTGGGATTTTCACGGTTGCGATCATCTTTCCGCGCACTTGCCGCTGGTCAACGAGTTGCGCAGCGGTGCTTCGTTCTTTTATTTCGAGACCGGTGACCGTACCGAGCAACACGCCCGCCGCTTTGCCGCGCAGCTCGACCAACTGCTGCGCGAGCATGCGGGAAGCAACCGCCGCCTGGCGGTGGACCGTATCGAAGTCGCTGGCCTGCGCGCCCTCGACAAGCTCGCTGTGCAGGTCATCAATGGCCAGGAAGTTACCGAGCTCGCCCGGGTCATCAAGGGCCCGGACGAAATCCTGGCGATGCGCTGCGCAGTTGCCTCCTGTGAAGCGACCATCGTGGAAATGCGCGGCACCCTGCGTGCCGGCGCCACGGAAAATGATGTCTGGGCCGCGCTTCATGCCGGCAATATCCGCCGCGGTGGGGAATGGATCGAAACACGCATCCTCAGCTCCGGCCCTCGTACCAACCCTTGGTACCAGGAGTCCGGGCCAAGGGTCATCGGCGACGGTGACCTGCTGTCCTTTGATACAGATCTGATCGGTGTTTATGGCATGTGCGTAGACATGTCCCGCAGCTGGATCTGCGGTGACCTGGAGCCCACGCCCGAACAAAAACGTCTGTACCGCATCGCCCACGAACATATCAGCTACAACACCGGTCTGGTGCGCCCCGGTATGGGCTTCACCGAGCTGACCCGGCTGGGACACCGTCTGCCTGAGTCGTGCCGTGCCCAGCGTTACGGCGTGATGTTCCACGGTGTCGGTCTCTGCGACGAATACCCGTGCATCCGCTACCCGGAGGATGTCGACTCATATGGCTACGAAGGCGTGCTCGAACCGGGCATGGCGCTGTGCGTAGAGGCCTATATCGGCGAAGTGGGTGGGCGCGACGGGATCAAGCTTGAAAACCAACTGCTGGTCACCGAGACCGGCTGCGAAGTGCTGACCCGCTATCCGTTCGAGGAGAGCTTTTTGCGGGACTGAAAACGTTTTTGTCAAAGGAGGTAAAGCATGAGTGCAAGCAATAGGGGTGTGGTCTACCAAGGCGCCGGCAAGGTCGAAGTGCAGAACATCGATTATCCGAAAATGCAGGATCCGCGCGGCAAGAAGATCGAGCACGGCGTCATCCTCAAAGTGGTCGCCACCAACATCTGCGGTTCCGACCAGCACATGGTCCGGGGGCGCACCACGGCGCAGGTTGGCTTGGTGCTGGGACATGAAATTACCGGTGAAGTGATCGAGAAGGGGCGCGATGTCGAGCACCTGCAGATCGGCGATCTGGTTTCGGTCCCATTCAACGTCGCTTGTGGGCGCTGCCGTTCCTGCAAGGAAATGCACACTGGTGTCTGCCTCAGCGTCAATCCGGCGCGCGCTGGCGGCGCGTACGGCTACGTCGATATGGGCGACTGGACAGGGGGGCAGGCTGAATACGTGCTCGTGCCTTACGCCGACTTCAACCTGCTGAAATTACCGAATCGCGACAAGGCCATGGAGAAGATCCGCGACTTGACCTGCTTGTCCGACATTCTGCCTACCGGCTACCACGGCGCCGTGACGGCGGGTGTCGGCCCGGGCAGTACCGTGTATGTAGCGGGAGCCGGCCCGGTTGGCTTGGCCGCTGCGGCGTCGGCGCGTCTGCTGGGGGCGGCCGCGGTCATTGTTGGCGACCTCAATCCTGCCCGCCTGGCCCACGCCAAGGCCCAGGGTTTCGAGATTGTCGACCTGTCGAAGGACACCCCGCTGCACGAGCAGATCGTAGATCTGCTCGGTGAGCCGGAAGTGGACTGCGCTGTCGATGCTGTTGGCTTTGAAGCCCGTGGTCACGGCCATGAGGGGGCTAAACACGAAGCTCCGGCTACGGTGCTCAATTCGCTGATGCAGGTAACCCGAGTCGCCGGCAAGATCGGCATCCCGGGGCTGTACGTCACCGAGGATCCGGGTGCGGTGGATGCTGCCGCCAAGATCGGCGCACTGAGTATTCGTTTCGGCCTGGGTTGGGCCAAGTCCCACAGCTTCCACACCGGGCAGACCCCGACTATGAAGTACAACCGCCAACTGATGCAGGCGATCATGTGGGACCGTATCAACATCGCTGAAGTTGTCGGCGTGCAGGTCATCAGCCTCGATCAGGCGCCGCAAGGGTATGGCGAGTTTGACTCGGGCGTAGCGAAGAAATTTGTGATCGATCCGCACAAAAGCTTTTCGTGAGTCGTGAGTGCGACCCCGCTCATTACAGAGTAAACGCTAAGCAGACTATGTGAGGCGTGCAAGCCGAGAACAATGCCCGTATCGGTCGATACGGGCATTGTCGTTTATGAGCTTCATCCGCGGGTGTGATCAGGCTCGGCCTACTGGTACCCCTGATCGCTACATCACGAAGGGGCTCGGAATGCCAATGACACTCGCCAACTGCAGCCGATGAAGACGCGTTGCACGAATAGCCTGATGTTCCCCAGAAAAGCCAACGCCCCGAAATAGTCGGGGCGTTGGCTTGGCCTTGCTCTCAGCGTGTTTCACACAGTCTGCAAGACGGTCCTAGTTATTGATACTTTCTGGCACTCACCAGCGAAGCCCTAGTCTTCACCAGTGCATTTTCCATGGCCTTCAGCCCACTTCGGCAACCTCTCCACGATCACTGACAGCAATCTTGCCAGCCGAGAGATTCAGCTCCGCGTTTGCCTTGAGCGCCCGAATCAGACCGTGACTGGCGATTAGCATGTACACCGCTATCGGCAGGCCGATGACGATGCTTGCCATCTGAATCGCCACCAGCCCGCCGGCGATGATCAAGCTTGCCGCAATGGCCCCCTCAAGAACGCACCACAGCACGCGAAGCCAGTTCGGCGGGTTGATGTTACCCAACGAGTTGAGCATGCACAGCACCTGAGTACCGGCATCAGCAGCGGTGACGAAATGGACCGCGAGCAACAGGCAGACGATGATACTGAGGATGCCGCCGAGGGTTTTACCGTCCAGGCGTTCCAGCAGGGTGAACATCGCGGTGGTGGTTTCCTTGCGCGTGGCTTCAAGGATCGGGCCGCCGGTGAAGGGACCCGCCTCACTCTGCTCAGCGACCGGCAAGCTAGTGTAGGCCTGCCGAGTTCGCTGTTCGTCCTTGAGTGCGGTACCGCCGAACACCGCCATCCACAGGATGGTTACCAGAGTTGGCACTACCAACGCACCCACCACCAGTTCACGAATGGTCCGGCCACGGGAGATGCGCGCGATGAAGAGGCCTACGAATGGCCCCCAGGTCATCCACCAGGGCAGGTAGAAAGCCGTCCAACTTTTCTGCCAATTACTATCGTTCTGGGTATCTGTCCAAAGGCTCAAGCCCACGATGTTCTGCAGGTAATCGCCGGTCGATTCGAACAGCAGGTTCATGATGTAGTGGGTCGGCCCGAGCGTCAGTACCACCAACATCAGGCCAAGAGAAATGAACATATTGACGGTCGACAAGCGCTTCATTCCGCGCGACACCCCAGCCACTAGGGAGATCGAAGCAATCACCGTGACCACCGCGATGATTCCCAGCTTGAAAGACAGGCTTACTGGAACCCCGAACACTTGGTTCAGGCCAGTATTGATCTGTTCCACGCCCATGCCCAGCGACTGGGAGACACCGAAGGCGGTCACAGCAGCACCAATGATGTCGACGGTATGGCCGATCGGCCCATAGATGCGTTTGCCGATCAGTGGGTAGAGCACTGAGCGTAAGGCCAGGGGTAGGCCCTCGCGGTAGGCGAAGTACGCTAGGCCGAGGGCAATGACAGTGAAGATCGCCCATGGGTGCAGCCCCCAGTGGAACAGCGTAATGCGCATTGCCATGGAAGCGGCTTCATCACTTAGTCCTGGTGTGAAGGGGTTGCTGGCGTAATGTAGAACAGGTTCGGCGACTGACCAGAAAATCAGTCCCACACCCATTCCGGCGCTGAACAGCATGGAGATCCAGGCGGCGAAGCTAAATTCGGGCTTTTCCTCCGGACGGCCAAGCTTGAGCGTGCCGTGCTGGCTGAAGGCGATGTACAGCAAAAGGCCGAGCACTCCGCTGACCAGAGCGATGTAGAACCATTTGAGATTATCGAGGATAGCGTCGGAGGCGCGTTTGAATATGGTGGCGGCCTGTTCCCCTTGCGAGGCGCACAGCACCACGAATGCGACGACGATCAATAGTGACCAAATGGTCACAGCGGGATTTAGCCCTTTGAACGGGCCAGTTTTTGCACGCATCGTTTTTTCCTTTTTATTTTTGCGAGGCTGGGTGATGGACAGTAGAAAGGCGCCCGAAGGCGCCTTGTCAGAGGTCGATCACCAGATTGGACGTCGGGCGGCTGCAGCACAGCAAGCGCAGGCCTTTGTCTATTTCGCGCTGACGGATTCCGCCGTTGTGGCTCATATCCACACTGCCCTCAAGCACGGCGGTCTTGCACGTCCCGCAGACCCCTTGGCTACAGGAGGAGGGCACAACCGCGCCGGCTTTCTTCGCAGCCGAAAGCACGGTCTGGTCTGCGCTCATAGTGAACTCCTTGCCCGAGCGAGCCAGGCGCACAGTGAAGACGTCTTGGGCCAGCCCGGGGTCTGTAGTGCGCACGGGTTCGAGCACGGCTTCGGCACTGATGTCGAAGCTTTCCTGGTGATAGCGGGTCAAGTCGAACCCTGCGCTGCCCAAAAGTGATTTGGCCGCATCCATGTAACCCTTGGGGCCGCAGGTGAACACCGAGCGCTCCATGAAATCGGGGATGCGCTGCTGTAGTTCATCGATCGACAGGCGCCCGATCGGGCCCTTCCAGTCAGGCTCGTCACCCGTCCCTTCGCAGAAGAACAGGGTGCGCAGGCGCGGCATGCTGCGCTCCAAGCGAGCTAGCTCATCGCGGAAGATGATGTCCTTAGGGGTGCGGGCGCTGTGTACAAAGACGATATCGAGATCGGCATGCAGATCGGCTGCAGCACGCGTCATTGCCATCAACGGGGTAATTCCGGATCCGGCCGACAGGTACAGCAGTTTTCGCGCGGGGCCGGCCACCGGGGTGAAAATACCCGCTGGACCTGAGGCTGCCATCGCATCGCCGGCTTTAAGGTTATCGTGCAGCCAGTTGGATACCACACCTCCCGGTACTCGTTTCACGGTGATTGAAAAGGTGAACGGTCGGGTTGGGGTGGATGACAGCGTGTAGCAGCGCGACACGCTTTGCCCGTCGATCTGCGGCGACACGGTCAGGAATTGGCCCGGCTCGTAGGCCAGGGCCGGATAGTCGGGGCTGTGGAACGTGAAGGTCTTAACATCGTGGGTTTCCGCGACGACGCTCAGGCATTCGATACGTTTGCTGTCACCGCTGGCCCACTGGGCGCCATGGGCGGTCCAATGGTCGGTATCGGCGAAACGTTGGTCAGCGCGCAGGCTGGCGATGTTCTCGTACATGCTCATCACCGTTATACCCCATGGGCTTCAAGGCGCGCGCTGTACCAGCGCAGGAATTGGTCGACGTACGGCTCAGTGAACTCGGAGTAGGGCCCTGGGATGTAGGCTGGGTCCTGAGTGCCGTTGTGGGTGATAGCCACTAAGTCGGCGTCCTGGCGTGTGGTGGCGACCCAGACCTCGGTCAGACGCTGCAGGTCATAGTCGACCCCTTCAACGGCATCCTTGTGTACCAGCCATTTGGTCCTGACTAGGGTACGGTCCGGTGACAGCGGGATGATCCAACTGATCATGGCATGGTCGCTCATAACGTGAGTCCAAGCGTTGTTGCCCCACAGGTGAGTATCTCCGAGGTCCTTACGGGTAAGTTTGCCCAGTAATTTGGTGCAGGCGACTTTGGTGTCTAGGGTTTGGGATTCGCCGCTGCCAGCGATGATCATGCGCTGGGTACGGAACTGGGTAGCCGCGTGATCGTCTAGGTGTTCGACTGTTTCGAACAGGTGGCCCTCGCTAGCCCAGTTTGATTCGATTCCGGCCTTGCGCACCTGATAGGCGTCATAGGACGCACGTTGCTCTTCACTCATTTCTTCCAGGCTGACACCCAGGTCTTCTGACTGGTAGGACACCAACAATTCGGGGTGTGTGCCATGGCAGTGATAACACTCGCGATTGTTCTCCATGACCAGTTTCCAGTTGCCGTTCTCGACATAATCGAGTTCATAGGCAATTCGAGTATTGGTCAATTCATAAGGGGCAAAACGTGCCCCCATGATTTCTTCCTGATAAGCAATATCTTCCGGTGGATTATCGCTCAAGCAAACAAATACATGAGTCCCGATAACTTTAGAATGAACCGGGATGAGGCTGCGGCACTTGGGATCGAAGTTCTTGCCCATGTGCGCAGCATGCTTCAGGCTGCCATCGAGGTCGTAAGTCCATTGATGATAAGGGCAGACTAACATGCCGACGGTCGATTTTCCTGGTTCCTTGAGCCGCGCGCCACGGTGGCGGCAGACGTTGCGGTAAGCTCGAATCTGCTCGTCGTCGTCGCGCAGTACGATGATCGAGGACTTGCCGATATCGGTGGTAAAAACATCGCCGGGCTCTTCCACATCGGCGGTTACAGCAACGACGATCCAGTGTTTGTTAAAAAAAACATCAAGGTCGGTTTCAAATATATCCTGGCGGCTGAATATTTCACCGGGCATCCCGAAGCCGGGTTGACGGGACGCTATGACTTCGCGATGAGTTTTAACGGGCGCGTTGCTCATTGTTATTCCTCAGGCACTTTATTGTTAGTTTTTTAACACTTGTGCAAGGAATTATCTGAGGGGGTCAAAATACCGTCAATGCGCCTATTTTTACGCTTCGCATTACATAAAGTTATGAGTTTGCTTTCGATCAGGTTGGCAGCGGCGGGCGGTCCTGCAGCCATCGGATCACTGCTCGTATTTCGGGCGTCGCAGTGCGCCCATCGGGGATTACCGCATAATAGGCATCGGTAGGGCGCACGGAGAAAGGCTCCAGGCGGACCAAGGCGCCGCTGTCGAGCAGATGCTCTACCACGCGACCCCATCCCAATCCGATACCGTGGCCATGCACCGCCGCATTTACGACGTCGGCATGCAGGTTACCGCGCAAGGTGTAGTGGAACTTCTGCGAACTCAAGCCTAATTGCTTGAACCAGCCTTGCCATGTCAACCAGCCTTCGGAGGTGGAGTCTGAATCCAGCAGGCCAGCCGTGGCTAGTTCCTCCAGCGTGGTAGGGATGGGGTTGTGGGCGAGCCAGGTGGGGGAGCAGACCGGGAAAATTTCTTCCTGGAACAGCAGAATGGCTTCACCGTCATCCCAATGACCGTTGCCATAGCGTACGTAAAGGTCTGCCTCCTGCGTGCGTAAGTCGCCGGTGAACATCTGCGTAGTAAGGCGCAATTGCAGATCGGGCATAGCTTCGCGTAACGCAGCTAGGCGCGGTAGGAGTTGGAATTGGGAAAAGGAGGCAGTGATGCCGAGGCTGATTTCCCGGCGACCGCCCTCCTGGTTGATCTGGTCGAACACCGTGGCAATCTTTTGCAGCGACTCGGATATGGTTGCAAACAGGGCGATGCCCTCATCGGTCAATTCGATCCTGCGGTGGAGGCGATGGAACAGTTGGGCGCCGACGTTTTCTTCGAGCACCTTGATCTGTTTGCTTACAGCGGCCTGGGTGACGCCCAGCTCCTTTGCCGCTTGGGTGAAGCTTTTCAGTCGGGCGACCGACTCGAACTGGAGAAGGGCGGTCATCGATGGGATGATCCGTCGATATCCTTTTTGCCTGCTGCCAGCTTCTTGAGTGTGCATTGTTGTTGTTCTCAGGTTCGAAGGCCCCTTGGGGGGGCGGGCCATCCTATGAATTGATAGCTCGTCCCGTGGTGGCTCAGATTAGATGGCCATACTACGCTCTCGCAGGTCACTATTGAGGATGCGATCGTTCTCGCTGTAATCAACCGGAACGTCGATCACGTGCACGCCCGGAGTCTTGATGCAGTGCTCCAGCAGCGGCAGCAGGCCTTCGGCGCTTTCCACCCGGTGACCGTTGGCACCGTAGGCTTCGGCGTACTTGACGAAGTCCGGGTTGCCGTAGTCCAGGCCGAAATCGGTGAAGCCCATGTTCGCCTGCTTCCAGCGGATCATGCCGTAGCCATCGTCACGCAGGATTATCACGGTGACGTGCATGTTCAGGCGCACGGCGGTTTCCAGTTCCTGGCTGTTCATCATGAAGCCGCCGTCGCCGCATACCGCGATCACCGGACGATCCGGATAAACCAGGTGCGAGGCCATGGCCGACGGGAGGCCGGCGCCCATGGTCGCCAGGGCGTTGTCCAGCAGCACGGTGTTCGGTTTGTGCGCCTTGTAGTTGCGGGCGAACCAGATCTTGTAGATGCCGTTGTCCAGGGCCACGATGCCTTCCGACGGCAGGGCGCGACGGATGTCGGCGACCAGGCGCTGCGGGTACACCGGGAAGCGGTCGTCGTCCTTGCCTTCGGCGATCTGCGCTTCGTTGGCTTCGCGGATGGTCATCAGGCGGGTGAAGTCCCAGTGCGACACGTCGCCCAGGCCTTCGCCGATCGGCCAGACGGCGTTGGCGATGTCACCGATCACTTCGATCTGCGGGAAGTACACGGCATCGACTTCGGCGGAGCGGAAGTTGATGTGGATGACTTCGGTGCCGCCACGGACCATGAAGAACGGCGGCTTCTCGATCACGTCGTGGCCGATGTTGATGATCAGGTCGGCCGCCTCGACCGCACGGTGGACGAAGTCACCGGAGGACAGCGCAGCGTTGCCGAGGAAGCGCGGGTTGCGCTCGTCGACCACGCCCTTGCCGAGCTGGGTGGTGACGAACGGGATGCCGGTCTTGTCGATCAGTTGCTCGAGGACCTTGGCTGTCATCTTGCGGTTGGCGCCGGCACCGATCACCAGGATCGGGCTGCGGGCGGTGCGCAGCTTGTCGATGGCGGCGTCGATGGCCACGTGCTCGGCCAGCGGACGACGGTGCAGGCTTGGCGGGATCGGCAGGACGTCGGTCTGTTCGGCGGCGATGTCTTCCGGCAGTTCCAGGTGCACCGCACCCGGCTTCTCTTCCTCGGCCAGGCGGAAGGCTTCACGCATGCGCGACGGGATGTTGTCGGCGGAGGCGAACTGGTGGGTGTACTTGGTGATGGGGTCCATCATTGCGCACACGTCGATGATCTGGAAGCGGCCCTGCTTGGACTTCTTGATCGGCTTCTGCCCGGTAATCATCAGCATCGGCATTCCGCCCAGGTAGGCGTAGGCACCTGCGGTCACCAGGTTGGTCGCGCCCGGGCCGAGGGTCGACAGGCTGACGCCGGTCTTGCCGGTCAGGCGGCCATAGGTCGCGGCCATGAAGCCCGCGGACTGCTCGTGGCGGGTCAGCACCAGCTTGATCTTCGACTTGCGCAGGGATTCCAGCAGGTCGAGGTTTTCCTCGCCGGGAATGCCGAACACATACTCGACACCTTCATTTTCCAGGCATTGCACAACGACATCGGCGGCCTTGGCCATCTTGCTTTCAACCTCAAAATCGGGAGGTGAGATCAGAAATCTCTTTGTCTATCATCGGCCTCATCGCCGGCACTGCCAGCGAAGAGGTCATCGGTGATTCTGTCAATCCGTAGCCTTGGCTACATCAAGCCAACTGATAGGTGGTTTTGGTCCGGGTAAAGAACTGTCGGGCATGCGTGCCTTGTTCACGTGAGCCTAGACTGGAAGCACCGTTGCCACCGAACGGCACGTGGTAGTCCACTCCAGCGGTCGGTAGGTTGACCATCACCATTCCCGCAGAACTGTTGCGTTTGAAATGCTCGGCAGCTTTCAGCGAAGAGGTGACTATCCCACTGGATAGTCCGAATGAGGTGTCCTCGGCCGCAGCGAAAGCCTCCTCGTAGTCGCGTACCTTGAGCACGCTCAATACCGGGCCGAAGATCTCTTCACGATAAATACGCATGTCGGGATTAACCTCGGTGAACAAAGCCGGGGTGAAGAAATATGCACCTGCATCGTTCTCGATGCGCTCGCCACCACAGACTAGGTTTGCGCCCTGTTCCATACCACTGGCGACATAGGCCAGGTTCTGCTCCAACTGACGGCTATCAACAACTGGCCCGATATCGGTCGACGCTTGTAGTGCGTCGCCTACTTTTAGGGCCCGGGTACGTTCGGCCAGGCGTTCGACGAACGCGTTGTGGATTCCCTCGGTGACGATCACTCGGGAGCTGGCTGTGCAGCGTTGGCCGGTGCTGTAGAAGGAGCCGTTCAACGCAACATCCACTGCTTGTTCCAGATCGGCGTCGTCAAGAACGATCAGTGGATTCTTGCCGCCCATCTCCAACTGCACTTTCTTCATGCTCTCGGCGGCAAGACGGGCAATCTGCCGGCCGGTATTTTCCGAACCGGTGAAACTGATACCGTCGATCAATGGCGAGCGGATCAAGGTGTCGCCAACGCTGCGGCCCGGTCCTATCAGCATGTTGAAGACCCCGGGTGGCAGCCCTGCGCGGGAAATAATCTCTGCCAGCGCCCAGGCCGAGGACGGCACCAGCTCCGCGGGCTTGAATACCACACAGTTGCCGAAGCACAGCGCCGGAGCAATCTTCCAGGCAGGGATGGCGATAGGGAAGTTCCACGGTGCGATGATGCCAATCACCCCTAGCGGTTGGGTGAACACGTCGATGCCGACGTCCTGGCGTACTGACTGGTATTTTTCGCCTTCGGCGCGTAAGGCTTCCTGGGCATAGAACTTGAACGAGCGCCCAGCGCGTTCAACTTCGCCGCGGGCTTCACGTACGATTTTGCCTTCTTCTCGAGCGAGAAGGACGGCCAGTTCTTCGCGGCGCGCGAGAATTTCGCTACCGATGAAGTCCAAGGCATCAGCCCGCTGTTGCGGGTTGCTCCTAGCCCAACCCTGCTGAGCACGGCGAGCAGCGCTGATCGCCTGTTCGGTGAGCGCCTGGTCCGCCCGCACAAATCGATCGACGATGTCTTGGGGATTTGATGGGTTGTGGTTTTCCAGCAGGTCAGTGCTGCTTGTCGAGACAAATGTGCCGTCGACGTAGCTGCTCTTGATAACGGGGTTCATGCTTGGTGAATCCTTGTTGTGGGCTCTTCCGTGCATGATGCTCAGCGTGGTATCGCACCTGCTATTACGGGCATGACAATTGATAGGACGCACAAGTCGGAATAGCGTACGCCTGTCCGGAATATACGATTTGTCTGCGTTTATATGATATTCGGGTCATGCGACCAGGCGTAGAATGAATTTCTACCGGAGTCCCCCGGTGGCCCTGGAGACCGACCTTGAACACACAGCCTGCGGTGGTAAAACCAGATCTGCGAGTCGGTTTCGTATTGATGAACCAGTTTACCCTGGTACCGGTTGCAAGCTTGGTCGACTCTCTACGCTTTGCTGCCGATAAGTCGTTTCGCAGTCAGCAGGTGTATTGCCAGTGGGACTGGATGACCTGTAACGACCAGCCGGTTACCGCCAGTTGCGGCATGCCGATTTCTCCGACCAGACCGCTTAATCTCTGGGCGCAGTACGATTACATCGTGATCGCTGGCGGGTTGCTGGGTGAGACACGCAACCCGCCAGACTGGCTACTTGACGCGCTGCGGGATGTACACGCGGCGAATATCCCGATCATCGCCCTGTGTTCGGCGTCCTTTGTGCTTGGCAAAGCTGGTTTGCTCGACGATCGCCGTTGCGCCGTGCACTTCACTATTCGCGAGGAGTTTGGCGAGCTGTTTCCCAAGGCCACCGCAGTAATCGACAAGAGTTATGTGGATGACAGCGGCATCATTACCTGTCCGGGCGGCACAGCGATCGACCTCGCTGCCAGTTTGATTCGCCGTCACTGCGGCGAGGTACGGGCGCAGAAAGGTCTGGAATATCTGCTGGTGGAAGAGCGCGCCGATGAGAAAGACCAGGGTGGCAAGGTCTATCAGAATGACCGCGTGGAGCGGGCCATCGCCTTCATGCGCGATAACCTCGATGTATCGCTTTCGCTTAAAGCGGTAGCGGAGGCGGTGGGTACACATCCGCGCCAGTTGCATCGTGAGTTCGTAGCCAACACTCAAGAGCCACCAGCAAACTACTGGCGCAAGCTGCGTCTGGACCACGCTCGAAGACTGCTGGTCAACACCAGCCAAAACATCACAACCATCGCCTTGGCTAGTGGTTTCTCAGACGCCTCACACTTCATTCTGTGGTTCCGCAAACAATTCGGTGAGACGCCGTACAGCTTCCGTAAACGCCGCCATGAAGTGGAACGTTTCAATGGCGAGCGCTCTTTGCAGCGTGTCGGGCTCGACCCTGAGCTTTAACGCGGCAAGCGACTGAGCAACGCATCGAACACCACTTCGCAGGCCGCACCCAGGTGGCGTTTCCCGGTTGGTGATTGAGCACGTCCAGCCCGGTTGCGGTGAAGGTGCCGGGTGTGGCGATGGCCTTGCCCATGGATTTGAGGTCTTGATGCGGATTGGCACGGGCGCTGGCGATGCAATCTTCAAGATTGCCGAGCACCAGGGTGCGCGCTTGGTGCGCCGGGAGGCCTTTGTCTACTAGCCAGTGCTGCAAGTCATGCAGGAGAAAGTAGAACCATCCATTCATGCACGCTGCCACGGTAGCCAGTTCGAACGCTGCCTCGTCCTCCATCACCACTAGAGAGCCCAATGGGGCTAGCAGGTTTTGCGAGGGTAGGTCTGTCGGATAGATCGCTACTGTGGAGCGATTGAGTTGTGCAGCATAAGACAGCATCACCCGCAGTCCTTTGGCATACGCCCTCCAAGAACGGAGTTCGACGAACCAAACCAGAATGCCATCCCCCAGCCATCTTTTTTGGACGCTAGCGTGGTGATAACAGGGGCCAAACCTGGTCGGGGTTGGTAGTCGGCCGCAGGATCGAACGCGTAGATTGGAAAATAGTCGATGCCTTCATGGTGGAGGGCGAAAATCTTCCCTGCACGCCACCACTCAGCTACCAAGGAACACCTAAACTCTGAGTTCAACGGCGCAAGCTCGACAACCCTTTGAGCGGTTAACCAATCACCACTGTGCAGAATGCGAGTCTTTCCTTTTGCCAGCATTGCGGACTCACGTAGCTGGGTATGACGAGCAGGTTTTTGAGAAGTCATGTTAGGTTCCTAGCCGAGCAGTCACTGGCCATACGGCCTAAGTATAGCGGTGGGCTATGCCCTCAATGCTCACAGGTCGGCTTGATTATGAATCTAGGGCCTAGAGATGGGCGCGCCTGCCCTAGCCGGCTTGATCTGCCAGCGCCTTGAAAGCGCTGGAGTATTGCTATGGGGGTGTGTACAAACTTTATTAAAAAGGGAAATTGGCAGTTCAGCAGTTTACGTACAAACTTTATTATAAATTTTCTTTAGGGGTGTACGTAAAATCAAATAGTTACGTCTGTTTTTCGTACAATCGTTATTATAAAGAGACAGCCCATCAGCACTGATCTGGCTCTTTCGAGAAACGCCGAGAAGCTAGGCATTTGCTCTGCCAGGCGATCAGGATCAAATCCATTGGTGTCCAGCCAATCCACTAATGCCTCCGCAGTGGCGTCAGCTCCCAGTGCTTCGGCAAGCACCCGCTTGGCTGAGTTGGGAGAGTCGTCGTTGCCTGGAAGATCCTCGAGCGCTGCACAGTGCTGATAAGGATTTTGCTTGGTTGCGCAGAGAAACCAGGATTCCGACTTCGGGCGAGGCACGATGGGCACGCCGCGGTGAAAATCTGCCCTGATGAAGCCCCCTTCGATTGACGATGTTTTTCTTTCCCACAAGTCACGGGGAGAGGAATTGGTGCCATCCGTATCCCTGAACAGAAAGGCCGCGACAGAGTCGTTTTCTGCAGCCTCCAGTTCCAAAGCGATCTCACCGAGCATCCAGGCGTTGATGTGGAAGTAACCTGTCTCGACGCCCCGTTTCTTGCCGGTAAGCGAGAAGCCTTTTCGCGCTTTGGCACGTGCTGCCAAGGCCGATTCGCTGTAGTACCTGTAGCTTTCTGGATGTACCTCCCGAGGGCTATACCCCAGGCAAGTACTGACGATGCCGTCCACTACCAGGCTGATCGGTCCAAACCGGAAGTTGGTGCCGTCGCAGTTACCGATTTCGTTATCACAGACCCCTAAGTCGCTGATGCCCTCGCCGCTACACAGAATAATCATGCCTTGGTCTCTTCGGAGGCTGCCTTGTCATGCTCTGCGCATTCTTCCGCTAGCAATGAAAGGCTTGTATCCACGAATGCCTCGCCAGGCCCCATGATGCGTAATTTCTCTGCCATTCTCGGGATTTCAAATAACGGAACTGTTTTTGTGCCACCGTCAAAAGATCTGTAGACGAATCTCACGGACTGCTTCGCCACGTCATCCGGGAGATAGTTCAGAATCATAGGGCTATGAGTCGTAACAATAACCTGCTGGCCACAGGTTCGGAGAACATCGACCAGCTTTTCAACAACCTCTGGATTGATGCCGTTTTCGATCTCATCAAATAGCAGAAGAGACTTGCCGCTTGCCGACTGTGCGAGGATCGCGAGAATCCTCAAGACGCCATCATTGATATGCCTGGCATCTACTTCAACACGCTTTCCATCATACTCTTCGATTAGCGAAAGTTTTTTCCATCCTGCACGTTCTTGCTTCACCTTGAAGTCAACAACAGCTGGATAAAATTGCTTCAGCAGGCTAACCAGGTTTTCCCGAGATTCTCCTTTGATTCCATAGAGAAAGGGCGAGAGTTTTTCACCGCCCACCCCAATATCGATTGCAGTATCTCTATGAGATAACCTCATCAAATGAGGAGAGAGTAGTTCAAGGGAACGGATGCTTGAGAGCTCCGATTTGACTTCTCGCAACTCCGGAGTCAAAACATCATCCTTGAGGGTTGAAAGGATGGATCCCTGGTAGTTGAATGCCACCTTGGCTTCAAAATTTTCGCCGTCTGGAAGTTGTATGGAGTATCTTCCCTTGATTAGCGAGAATATTTTTTCCCCGCTTGATTCATCTATGACGTGCTCAACTGTACACATCATGGATGATCTATTAAAGCTTGCTACCCAAGTGAGATTTCGTCCTTTTTGAGTTTTAATTACGACGGCTAAAGAAATGTTCGACTGTGATGCGATTTTTGAGTGCAGATCCGAGGCGTTCCAGCGACGGTCACTGAGCCATCGGTCTATATCGCCTCGAAACAAATGGGAGGCGAAGTCTAGCAGCTGAAGTATCGAGCTCTTTCCCGCGCCGTTTAAACCAACGAAGCAAGTAAAGTTTCTCAAGTCCACGACAGAAAAACGAACCATCGATTTGAAAGCCCTTGCAGCAATCTCAACAATCATAGAGGCCGCCAACCTTTCTTGTGTGGAGTGCCATGAAGCATGTAGCCAGGAGCCGCCTCATCCCAAAAATTTCTTCCTGCAGTCACACGTTTCATTCAAAGAACCATACATGCTCGGATCTCGTAGCGTCGCAATGTATCACAAGCATAGTGCGACCCCTGTGCTCGTTTCAGAAACGGTTTTCAAAGAAATGGCCAAGACGTCACCGACTCAAGGTCGGGAGAGGACTTGGCACTGTTGGGACAGGGGTAAATTCTACACATCCACAAGATGTTGCATATCAGCCGCGAACTTCATTGATTTCCGGCTTTCTTGTAGGCAATTTCCCAAGCATACTCCCCGGCCCGCTTTTCGGTTGCGTGGCCTGGAAAGGGTGCCTAGTCTGCGTCGGTCGTTGCCAAATCAACGGCCGGATTTAGCAGTCCGACTTCCTCTCTACTCACCAGCCAGCAGTGTTATGGCGGCTGTACGCGTGGGCACCTTCGGGTGCGCCGGGTAAGTGTGGGTTCCAGAGGCTCGGTCTGCTAACCCGCGTACAGTCGCCACCCTTCGTTTAGCAGCGAGTCGTGGTTTTTCATTCCTCAATCTCTGCGAACCCAAAACCATGAAAAAGCTCGTCCCCGATCCACCTTATGCGCTCCACACCAAATCCGGCCTCACCCGCGAGGAAGCCATGCAACATGCACTGGAATACCTCGACAAGGCCATCGCCAGCATGGCCCGCCTGCCCGACCCGCCGATGGAATACGAGAAGCAGATGCTCACCGATGCCCTGATCGACATGAGGGTCAGCAAGGCGATGATGACGGTGGCGGTGGCGGCTTCTACCTTGAGTGTTCCGGTCTGACAGATCGCCTCGATCAACTGTGGGAGCGGGTTCACCCGCGATTGCGATGGTGAATCCACTACCGCAATCGCGGGTGAACCCGCTCCTACAGTGTTTCGGCAGTCAGAAGAACTTGACCTGATAACTCAGAATCACCCGGTTCTCATCGGCACTGTCCGCATAGTTCGACCGGTTGGTGGCGTTCCTCCAGCGCAGCGACAGGTTCTTCAACGGCCCGTCCTGCACGGTGTAGGTCAGGTCGGTGGCCCGCTCCCATTCCTTGCCATCGTCCCCCGCCGCGCGCAACGCCGCGCCCTGGCTGGTGCGGATATGCTGCGGATCCACCTCGTCCCCCTTCACATAGCGCAAGTTGAACGTCAGCCCCGGCACTCCCAATGCTGCGAAGTCGTAGTCATAGCGCAGATGCCAGACCCGCTCGTTTTGCAGGGCAAAGGTACTGACCAGCATCTCGCTGAACAGATAGGTATCACTGCCATTGAGATAGGCAAACGCCGTATCCCCCGAGCCCTTCTGGTACCCGCCGCTGAACCCGTGCCCGCCGATCCTGTAGCCGACGTTGGTGCTCACCGTCCGGTTATCCACCTCTCCGGCCAAGGCCCGTCCCTCATCGCGGGCAACGAAGTAGCGCACCTCGCCGAACACCTTGCCGGCCCCCAGCGGCTGGCTGAACTGTACTCCGGCATAGTCCCGCCGGTAGATATCGTCGAGCCGCGCATAGTGGTAGCTCAGGGTCACGGCATCGAGCTTGTAGTCGGCCCCCGCGTAATCCATCCCGTCACTGCGCGCGCTGCTGGAGTAGCCACCGGACATGCCGCTGATCGCCAGGTCCTCGAAATCCGAGGAATCCCGGTACTTCACCTGCTTGATCCGCCCCAGGGTCAGCGTGAGGTTGTCGATATCCGTGGACGTTAGCAGCCCGCCATTGAACACCTGCGGCAACAGGCGACTGTAGTTCGCCGCCAGCAGCGGCAGGGTCGGCGTCAACGCGCCGATGCGCAGCTCGCTGTTGCCCAGCCGCACCTTGGCCGTGGGCGCGAAGGTGGAGAAATCATCCGCCGCACGCCGGTCGGCATTCCTCGGCAACAGCCCGGTCCCGGCACGATCCGCGCTGGAGTCGAGCTTGAGTCCGAGCAGGCCCATGGCATCCAGCCCGAACCCCAGCGTGCCTTCGGTAAATCCGGATTGCACCTTGAGCACGAAGCCCTGGGCCCATTCCTCGCGCTTCGATTGGCTCGCCCCGTCGTTGCGAAAATCACGGCTGAAATAGAAGTTGCGAACCTCCAGCCCCGCCTTGGTATCCCCGACGAAATCGGCCAGTACCGGCCCCGAGCTCAAGCCCACGCCAAGCAGAACAACACCATGCCCGATCCTCATTTCGCCACCCGCTCTTTCGGCAGGCCCCAGAGAATCACCCCCACGCAGATCACGCAGAACGGCGCCAGGGCAAGCATGCCCATGTAGGTGTTGCCGGTCAGGTCATTGATCCAGCCCACCAGCAGCGGCGCGACCATGCCGCTCAGTTGCCCCACGGTGTTGATCGCGGCAATGCCGCCGGCGATCGCCAGGCCAGCGAAGGCCTGCTGCGGAATGGTCCAGAAGATCGGGATGGCGATGAACACGCCCGCCGTGGCGAGGATCAGGAAACTGGTCAGCAGCACGTAGTGATCGTTGAAGAAGCACGCGGCGAAGTAGCCGATGGCGCCCACGGCCATGCATTGCCACAGGTACTTGCGCCGCTCGCCCGAGGCATCCGAGCGGCGGGTGACGATGATCATCCCCAGCGCCGCCACCAGGTACGGCAGGGCTGTCAGGAAGCCTACCGCCAACTGGTTCTTGACTCCGGCCGAGCTGATCAGGTGCGGCATCCAGAAATTCAGGCCATAGCCGGTGAGCTTGATCATGAAATAGATGATCGAAAGGATCGCCACTTCGCGGGTGAAGATCACCTTGAGCAGCGAGGCATGGATCGGCTTGCTCTCCTTGCGGTCGTTGTCGAGGTTGCGCTGGAGAATGTCCTTTTCCGGCTGGGTCAGCCATTTCGCCGACTGGATATCACGGTCGAGACGGAACAGCACGATCACCCCGAGCAGGGCGCAAGGCAGTCCAGAAAGCACGAACAGCCAGTGCCAGCCGGCCAGGCCGAGGAAGCCGTTCATGTATTCGAGGATGAAACCCGACACCGGTGCGCCGAGCATTCCCGACAGCGGGATGGAGAGAAACCACAGGCCGTTCATGCTGGCGAGGTTCTTCTTCGGGAACCAGCAGGCGAGGTAGAACAGCAGCGCCGGGCCGAAACCGGCTTCCATCACGCCGATCAGGAAGCGCAGGAAATACAGGGTGAACTCGTTGTAGGCGAACACCAGTGCGGCGGTGGCCAGGCCCCAGGACACCATGATCCGGCAGATCCAGCTGGGTGCGCCGTAGCGCTTCAGGCCGTAGCTGCTCGGGACTTCGAAGAGCACGTAGCCAAAGAAGAAGATGCTCGCGGCAAAGCCGTAGGCCGCATCGCTCAGGCCCAGTTCGGCCTGCATCTGGGTCTTGGCGAAGCTGATGTTGATGCGGTCGAAATAGGAAAACAGGAAGCAGACGATCGTCAGCGGCAGGATGCGCCAGGCGACGCGGCGGTACAGCAGCAGTTCCTGCAGGTCGCGAGCGCCATCGGTGGCGCTCTGGGTCAGGGTGGCCATGGTGTATTTCTCCATTGTTGTAGTTGTCGGAGAGTCAGGTTGCTGCGCGCAGCAGCCATCGGTTTTTATCTCTTTGGCGGATCGAGCTCCTCTCGGGCCAGCAGCACGCCGTCCTCATCGGCGTACAGCCAGTCTCCCGGTTCGATGGAGACACCACCGAGCAGCAGGGGCACATCCAGCTTTCCGCCCTCACGGTTATGCGAACGCCGTGGCCAGGAGCCGAGGGCGAGAATGCCCAGGTCCAGCTCGGCGAGGGCGTGGCGGTCGCGGATATTGCCGTTGACCAGCACACCGGCCCAGCCGTTCGCCAGTGCCAGCGCGCCGAGCCGGTCGCCCAGCAATGCCCCGGGGTCGCCGCCGGCTTCGATCACCAGCACGCGGCCGGCTCCGGGCTCGGCCAGCTTCTGGCGGATCTCGCCATTGCAGCCCAAGGCATAGAGCGTCACCACCGGTCCGCTGAACCGGCGCCGCGCGCCGAACCACTGCCAGTTGCCCGGCAGGATGCGCAGCTCGGTGCCGTAGTGATCGCACAGGTCGGCGGTATTCATGCCACCTCCGCCTGCAGCTCGGCGAAGCTCGCCAGACGGCCAAGCAGGGCACTGGCGGCCACGGTGTACGGGCTGCCCAGCCAGACCTGCCCAGGTCCGGAGCGGCCGGGGAAGTTGCGGTTGATGGCGCTTATGGTGACCTGCTCGGCGCGGGTCGACGAGCCCGGCCCACAGTTCGCACAGGCGCCGCAGCCGGGCATGATCAGTTCCACGCCAGCCTGTTCGAAGGTGGCCAGGTAGCCCTGTTCGCGGCAGTAGTCGCGCACCGCCAGGGTGCCGAATTGCAAGTACAGGCGGGTGTGGTCGGCGACCTTCATGCCGCGCTCAAGACCCCAGGCCAGCACCTCGTGGTAGTAGTCGAAATCCTCGCGCTTGCCGGCGGTGCAGGAGCCGCCGTAGGCGATATCCACGCTCACCGGCGTTTCCAGTTCTTCGAGGGCCACGCCGTTGCCCGGATCGCCCGGCGCAGCCACCAGCGGCGAAAGGCTGGAGCAGTCAATGACCAGGTGTTCCTTGTAGTCGGCGTCGGCATCACTGAACAGCCAGTCCTCCAGCTCGACCTCGATGCCGCGCCGCTCGCGCAGGAAGTCCACGACCTTCTGGTCCGGCGCCACGATCCCGGTAAAGCCACCCAGCTCGGCGACCATATTGGTCAGGGTCGCCCGCTCATCCACGGACAGGGCACGCACCGCTTCGCCGCAGTATTCGAACACTGCGCCGATGGCCTGGCCCTGGCGAATCGGCTCGCTGCGCAGCAGTTCGAGAACGATGTCCTTGGCTGTGACGTCGGCGCGCAAGCGGCCGGCGAGCTCGACCTTGATGATCTCCGGCATGCGGCAGCGGATGAAGCCGGTGGCCCAGCTGTTGGCGATATCCGTGGCCCCGGCGCCGAAGGCCAGGCAGCCGAGCGCGCCGGAGTGCGGCGAGTGGGAGTCGGTGCCCACCACAACCTGGCCCGGCAGGGCGTGCAGTTCGGTCATCAGGGCATGGCAGATGCCTTCCGAACCGCTCTCGCCCTTGAGTGCGCCATGGGCTACCACCGGATAGCGGCGCACAAAATCGTCGTGGGCCGAGGCCAGGCCGCCCACCGCCGCCAGCAGGTTGTCACGGATATGCGGGTAGCTCTGGTTGGCCAGGATCAGGTGGTCCTGGAAGGCGATGATCTCGTGGGGACGGGCCAGTTCCAGGTTCTCGCCAAAGGCCTCGTGCATGAAGTGCGCGCACATGCCGGTGAAGTAGTCGTGGCTGAAGCGCCAGTCGGCGGAGAGGAACAGGCCGTCGCCCCGGGCAACTTCGCCGGCAGGGGCGACACGGCGGCGCTCGATGATCTTTTCCACCAGGGTCAGTGGCCGATGCGTGGGCAGCGGGTTGAAGACTTTCTGCGGCTGGCGTGGCAGGTGCAGCTTGCTGTAGGCCAGCAGGCCGCCAGCGCGGATCACCTCCTGAGTCACTGCATCGCGGCCGACCAGGAACTCTTCCAGGTCGATGGCCTCGCCGCTGCGGATGCGCTCGATCAGCGAGAAGTCGGTGGAGGTGTAGATGCCGATGTTGTCGCAGTTCTGCCGATAGATGCGCTCGAAGCTCTCGGCGATGATCAGGCGGATGCCTGCGGACTTTTCCGCCAGCGGGCTGGACTCGCGGGAAGAACCCTTGCCGTAGCGCTTGCCGGCCACGGTGATTTCGAAGCTGCCGTTCTTCACCGCATCGTTGCCGATGGGCAGCTCGCCTTCGGTCTTGAAGCCGACGTAGGGATAGGCGCCCAGACGCGAGTCGTAGGTCATCATGACCACTACCGGGGTGATCTCGTCGGTGGAGATGTTGTCGCGCAGGGGCAGGGCGTCGCTCAGTTCGAGGTCACGGCCTTCGAGCTGGGCGGTGACGGCCTCGCTGCTGCAGGACAGGAAAAGAAAGCGGCCGGCGAATTGAATTTTTCTTGTAGTCATAGTTATCTCCTCGATGCCCTGCATGTTAGGAACTGCGCGGCACGGGGCGTAGTGATGAAAATTCACGGCTGCCATCACCAAATATCGGGACCCATCATGCAAACCCTCTGGCGCTTCGATCCCACCTCGCTGAAGTTGTTTATCGCCGCCTGCGACGAAGGCAGCATCGCCCGCGCCGCCGAGCGCGAAAGCATGGTGCCGTCGGCGGTGAGCAAGCGCATCGGCGAGCTGGAAGAGGCGGTGGGTGCACCGTTGCTGTACCGGCATCAGAAAGGCATCGAGCCGACCCCGGCCGGCATCTGCCTGCTTGGCCATGCTCGCCACGTGCTGGAGGAACTGGCGCGGATGAGCGCCGATCTTTCGCAGTTCGCCAGCGGTGATCGCGGGCATATCCGCATCAGTGCCAACCGCTCCAGCATCATCCAGTTCCTGCCCGAGGATCTGAGCCGGTTCCAGCGCACCCATCCGAATATCGCCATCGAACTGCAGGAGCGCACCAGCGAGCAGGTCGGCGAGGACGTGCTGGGCAACCAGTGCGACCTGGGTATCGGTGCCGACCTCGGTGCGCTGGCGGACAGGGGCCTGCGGGTGCAGGAGTACCGCTCGGACCAGTTGGTGCTGATCGTCCCGGCCGGGCACCCGCTGGCGGGGCTGGAGCAGGTGCGTTTCGCCGACACCCTGGGCTTCGGCCATATCGCCCTGCACCGCGACAGCCCGTTGTACCGCATGCTCGACAAGGCCGCGCGAGCGGCGCGCAAGAGCATTCGCTACGGTATTCACCTGCAGAGCTTCGATGCGGTGTGCCGGATGGTCCAGGCGGACCTGGGGATTGCGGTGATACCGCGGCGGGCTGTGAGCTTGCAGCCCGAGGGGGCCGGGCTGGTGTGCGTGCCGTTGGAGGATGAGTGGGCGGTAAGGCGGTTCCAGATCGTCAGCCGGGCCGAAGGCTATCTGTCGGCGGTGTGCCGGGGGTTCCTGGAGTTCCTGGCCCGGGATTGAAAGACTGGCTCGTACCCTGTGGGAGCGGGTTTACCCGCGATTGCAGTAGTGGAATCACCGACGCCATCGCGGGTGAACCCGCTCCTACAGGAGGGGCGCAACTCAGACCTGAGTCACCTGAATCCTTTGAACACTGGCTTCATGAAACTGCGGCCCATTCCTCCATTCATCCAGCAGCTTGTGCCTTTGCGCTTCCGCCTTTTCAAGGTAGCGATCCTTCACCGCTCCATACCCGCGCACCGCATCCGGCAACGACGCCAGCTTCACTGCCAGCTCCAGGTTGTCCGCCCGCAGCCCTTTTTCCAGCTCATCCAGCACCGCCTCGTAGCTACGTAGCCATTGCAGTTCGACCTTGCGCTCATGAGTCCTGGCAAACGGGTCGAGCCAGGTATTGCGCAGCCGCCGTGCCTTCGCCAGTAGCTTGAAGCCCTTCATCATCCATGGTCCATAGCTGGACTTGCGGCCCTTGTTCAGCAACGGCGGGGCAAGGTGGAAATTCAGCCGATAGCCACCCTCGAAAGTGGCCTCGACCTGCTTGAGAAAATCGCCCTGGGTGAACAGCCGCGCCACCTCGTATTCGTCCTTGATCGCCAGCACCTTGAAGTAGTAGCGCGCTACCGCTTCCGACAGCGGCCCCGGCTTGCCATGCAGCCTGCGTTCGACCGCGATGAAGCGTTCGACCCGTACCCGGTACCCCTCGGCGAAGGCTGCATCCTGGTATTCGCTGAGGTAGGCGACACGCCACGCGACGATCTCCTCCAGTGTCTGCGCCAGTACTGGCGCATCGTCCTTGCGCAGCAGGGCCCGCACCCGTGCCAGGTCCACCGCCGCCCGCCGTCCCCAGAGGAACGCGGCCTTGTTGAACGGCACCGCCGCGCCATTGATCTCGATGGCCTGCAACAGCGCGGTCTCGCCCACCGGCAACCAGCCCTTCTGGCAGGCGAAGCCGAGCATGAAGGTGTTGGTGGCGATGGAGTCGCCCATCAGCGCGGTGGCCAGGCGGCTGGCGTCGATGAATTCGGCATGGGTGTCGCCCACCGCTTCGCGGATCTGCTTGTTCATCCCGGCAGTGGGGAAGCGGGTGTCCGGATGCTGTTGCAGGTCGCCGGTTTCCGCCTGGCGAGCGAAGGTGCGCACGGACGCGCTGGTCAGGCTTTCTTCGCTGTTGACCAGTGCATGGGTCACGCCCTGGCGCAGCTTGGACAGGGTTTCGGCATTGGCGCTGACCACCAGGTCGCAGCCCAGCAGCAGATCCGCCTCGCCCTCGGCGATGCGCGGGGCGTGCAACTGCTCCTGATGCCGGGCGATACGGATATGCGACCACACCGCACCGCCTTTCTGCGCCATGCCGGCCATGTCCAGGTTCAGCGTGCCCTTGCCTTCGATAAAGGCCGCCATGCCCAGCAGCGCGCCGATGGTGACCACGCCGGTACCGCCGACACCGGTGATGAGGATGCTGCAAGGCTGCTCCAGGCTGGCCAGCTGCGGTGTCGGCAGGGCCCAGTCATCATTCTGCGCCAGCGCCTTGGGCTTGCGCAGGCTGCCGCCTTCGATGGTGACGAAGCTCGGGCAGAAGCCATTGAGACAGGTGAAATCCTTGTTGCACGAGGACTGGTCGATGGCGCGCTTGCTGCCGAACTCCGTGTCGACGCTGGTCACCGACATGCAGTTGGATTTGCTGCTGCAATCGCCGCAACCCTCGCACACGGCCTGGTTGATCATCACCCGGCGAGCCGGGTCGGGGAACTTGCCGCGCTTGCGCCGTCGGCGTTTTTCCGCCGCGCAGGTCTGGTCGTAGATGATCGCCGAGACCCCGGCGAACTCGCGCATTTCCTTCTGCACCTCATCCATCCTGTCGCGACGCAGCACCGGGACGCCTGCAGCGAGGTCGGTGATCTGCGCGTAGCGCGAGGTGTCGTCGGTGACCACCACGATACGGCCCACGCCTTCGGCGGCAAGCTGGCGGGATATCTGCGGCACGGTGAGGCTGCCGTCCACCGGCTGGCCGCCGGTCATGGCCACGGCGTCGTTGTAGAGGATCTTGTAGGTGATGTTCACCTTGGCCGCGACCGAGGCGCGGATCGCCAGCAGACCGGAGTGGAAGTAGGTGCCGTCGCCGAGGTTGGCGAACACATGGGCCGTTTCGGTGAAGGGCGCCTGGCCGATCCAGGCCACGCCTTCGCCGCCCATCTGGCTGAAGGTCTTGGTCTGCGGGTAGATCCACGCCGCCATGTAGTGGCAGCCGATCCCGGCCAGTGCGCGGCTGCCCTCCGGGACCTGGGTCGAGCTGTTGTGCGGGCAGCCGGAGCAATAGTGCGGGACCCGCTCCATCAAGGTGCCGAAGCGGCCTTGCGCTGCAAGCCGGGCGTCCAGTACCGCCAGGCTGACCTGCAATTCGCCGCTTGGATGATGGCCGAGAATGCGCTTGGCCAGGGCCCGGGCGATCTGCGCCGGGGTCAGGTCGCCGGTGGCCGGCAGCAGCCAGTCGGTGTGCGGCCGGGTCCATTCGCCCTTGTCGTCGAACTTGCCGACGATGCGCGGGCGCACGCTCTCGCGCCAGTTGTACAGCTCTTCCTTGAGCTGGTATTCGAGCATGTGGCGTTTCTCTTCGACCACCACGATCTCGTCGAGCCCTTCGGCGAACTGACGCACGCCCTCGGCATCCAGCGGCCAGACCATGCCCACCTTGTACACCCGCAGGCCGATGGCGGCCGCGCGGGACTCGTCGATACCGAGGATCTTCAGCGCCTGGCACACATCGAGGTACGACTTGCCGGAAGTGATGATGCCGATCCGCGCCTTGGGCGAGTCCATGACCATCCGATCGAGGCCGTTGGCCCGGGCATAGGCTGCCGCCGCGTAGAGCTTGTGCTCCAGCAGGCGCTGTTCCTGGGCCAGGGGCGGGTCGGGCCAGCGGATGTTCAGGCCGCCTTCGGGCAGCGGGAAATCCGGGATGACCGGCTGCACGCGATTCAGGTCGATATCCACCACCGCGCCGCTTTCCACGGTATCGGCGACGGCTTTCATTGCCACCCAGCAGCCGGAGTAGCGCGACATGGCAAAGCCATGCAGGCCGTAGTCGAGGTATTCCTGGACCCCCGATGGCGCCAGCACCGGCATCATTACCGCCTTGAAGATGTGCTCGGTCTGGTGCGGCAGGGACGAGGAGCGGGCGCCATGGTCGTCGCCGGCAATCGCCAGCACGCCGCCGAACCTGGACGTGCCGGCGGCATTGGCATGGCGGAACACATCGCCGCAGCGGTCCACGCCGGGCCCCTTGCCGTACCAGATGCCGAACACGCCGTCGTAGCTGGCGCCGTCGAACAGGTTGACCTGCTGGGTGCCCCACAGCGAAGTGGCGGCCAGGTCCTCGTTGAGGCCGGGATGGAATTTCACTTTCTGCGCCTGCAGGTGCTCGCGGGCCTTCCACAGCGCCTGGTCGAAACCGCCCAGGGGCGAGCCGCGATAGCCGGAAACGAAGCCTGCGGTGTTCAGGCCGGCGGCCAGGTCGCGCTGGCGTTGCATCAGCGGCAGGCGGACCAGCGCCTGCACGCCGGTCATCAGCACCTTGCCGGTTGCCTGGGTGTATTTGTCGTCCAGCGTGGGAAGCACGGTACTCATGGCCAATCCTCCAGTTTCTTGTTGTTCAGGCGACCGTGGAGGCGGTGCGCTGATTTGCGCTGGAGTCTATGAACGCGGCCGGGTTATCGTAAATTCATAAAAAATGCGAACAGGTATCAGAAAAACAAATGTCAATTCGCAACGATATCTCCATGCGCCAGCTCCGCTACTTCGTCGCAGCGGCGGAGCTGGGCCAGTTTTCCCAGGCGGCGCTGACCGTGCATGTGTCGCAGTCGGCGATCACGGCGGCGGTCAGCCAGCTGGAGGACATGCTCGGCGTGCGCCTGTTCGAACGCCTGCCCCACGGGGTGAGCCTGACGGCCGACGGGCACCGGTTCTACCAGCATGCGAGGCATATCCTCGACACCCTGCAGGACGCCGTGGCCCAGCCGCTGTTCCAGCGCGACCGCCTGGCGGGCACGGCGCGGGTAGGGGCGTCCTACACGGTCCTGGGGTACTTCCTGCCGACCTTGCTGGCGCGCTTCAAGCGCAGTTACCCGCAGGTGGAGATCGACCTGATCGACATGGACCGGCCGGGGATCGAGCGGGGCGTGGCCGGTGGCGAGCTGGACCTGGGGCTGACCATCCTGTCCAACGTCGATGCCGCGCAGCCCTTCGAGCGGCATGTGCTGATGCGCTCGCGGCGGCAGCTATGGCTGGCCAGCGATCACCCGTTGATGGCGCTGGAGAGCGTGACCCTGGCGGATATCGCCGCGCATGCGTATCTCATCGCAACGATGGATGAGGGGGAAAGTTCGGCGATGCGTTATTGGCAGGCGGCGGGGCTGGCGCCGAGGATTGCCTTTCGCACCACCTCGGTGGAGGCGCTGCGCGGGCTGGTGGCCCATGGCTTCGGGGTGACCATCCTGTCGGACATGATCTACCGGCCCTGGTCGCTGGAGGGCAAGCGCATCGAGGCGCGGCCGGTGGCGGGGAATGTTCCGCCGATGGAGCTGGGGCTGATCTGGCAGGGGCAGCGGGAGATGCCGGAGGCGGCGCGGGCGTTCCAGCAATTCCTGATTTCGGCGACGCATTTGTAGGGGGCTTCCGGGCCTCATCGCTGGCAAGCCAGCGATGAGGCCCGGAAGAGCAATGAAATTCCTCAGGGCTCCAGACCAATGCCCCTTAACACCACCGCGGTGATCGTCTGCACCGCGCCCTCGAACTGCTCGTCACTGAGCGGCGCATGCCCGTTCAGCGCCCGCACCTGGTAGTCGAAGTCGGCATAGTGCTGGGTCGAGGCCCAGATCATGTACAGCAAGGCGAACGGCTCGATCGGCTTGATGCGCTTTTCCTCGACCCACTGGCGGATCTTGTTCTCCTTGAACTTGGCCCCGGCGAACAGGTGCTCGTCGAGGATGTCGCGGAACAGCGGGGCACCATGCATGATCTCGTTGGCCCACAGCTTCGAACCATGGGGCCGGGTGCGCGAGTGGGTCATCTTCTCGCGCACATAACTGGTCAGCACCACCCGCGGGTCGTCGAAGTGGGCGAAGCAGGCGCCTTCCTTCTCCCAGACGCTCAGCAGGTTGACCAGCACCTCGCGGTACAGCTCGTCCTTGGTGGTGAAGTAGTAATGCAGGTTGGAACGAGGCAGGTCGGCGTGCTTGGCGATATCGGACATCGAGGTGCCCGCATGCCCCTGCTCGGCGAACACCTTCTCGGCGGCGAGGAGGATCTTTTCGACGTTTTTGCGTCGGATATTGATCTTGTGGTTTGACATTGCATTCCTTGGCGTTGCCACTTGTGGCGGCAACGCTACTACAAGCACCGGGTGATTTCGTTGACATCGGACGCTGCCAGGGGCATTGGCGCTACAACTTTGTCGGACAATTCTGTCAGCGATAGATCTCCGCGTACATCGGCCAGTGGTCGGACACGCCCTGCGGGTAGTTGCCGCCCTCGAACCGCGCCGGCGACCCCCACTTGTTGACCTGGTAAGGGCTGTCCTTCGGCGTGCGGATGCTCGCGCTGTCCACCTTCCAGCCATTGAAGCCGGCGCCGGTCATTTCCTTGGGGAACAGCAGCAGGTCGAAGAACGACCATTCACGGTTGCGGTGGTAGTAGTAGCTGCCCTTGCAGTCGCCGCAGCCGATCAGGTGCGACACGCTCCAGGTGCTGGCCAGGCCGTTGGCGATGTAGTGGTGCTGGCGCTCTTCGCCGGCATTGATGTTGAAGTCACCGCCGACGATCGGCAGCACGTCTGCCGGCAACTGGCGCTTGAGCTCGGCCAGATGCTCCACCGCCTGGCGACGCAGGTAGCCGGGGCCGCCGCCGGACGGCAGGTGCACGGCGAATACTGACGCCTTCTGCCCGTCCGGCAGGCGCAGGCGCACTTCGAGGATGCCGCGGGTCTTGCCGGTCTTGTCCGAGGTGTCGCCGTTCTCGTTGCGGTACGGTACGCGATGCAGGATCGGCTCGCCCCACTGCGGCAGGCGGCTGAGCACGGCGGTGTCGATGCCGCGCTCGTCCCAGCCTTCCAGCAGCACCCGGGTCTGGTAGCCGGCCTTGTCCAGGCGGGCGTTGAGCTGCTCGACGACGTTGCGGTTTTCCACTTCCTCCAGCAGCAGGATGTCCGGGCCGCGACCGGCGTCGATCTGCTGGATCACCGACGCCAGGCGGGTGAGTTTTTCCTTGAGCTTGGCATCGGTCCAGTCGTTCTTCTCGCACTCGTCGCGCCAGGCCTGCACATTGATCCTGGCGCAGGTCGCCAGCCATTCCGGGTGCGCCTGCTTCAGGCTCAGGGGCAGGTAGGCGTAGTCCTCCTTGCCCTCGTCGTGGACGGTGTCGAACAGGTTCTCGACGTTCCAGGTCATCAGCGAAACCCGTTGTTCACCCTGCGGGGGAACAGGCGTCGAGGCACAGCCGGCGAGGCCGAGGGCGAGCAGCAGGGGCAGGTGACGCAAAGGCAAAGGGATCATGGAGTTCACGGTTCTCAGGAGGCGGGGCGACCGGCGACCAGCGCCGCGTTGAGCAGTTGTGCGAGGCGCACCGAGGCCAGTTGCACCTGCTTCTCGGCCACCGGCACGAAGGTGCTCATGTACCGGGCGTCGATGCCGTCGCCGGCGCCCTTGGGCTTCTCGTTCATCAGCTTGTCGCCGCGGCTGTAGTCCTTGCCGGTGCGGTTGTACTCGATGGCCTTGGCGGCGTAGTCGACACCGCCGTCATCGTCGTCGCCCTGGGTGCGGTGGCTCGGCAGCTTGCGTTTCTTCTCGGCCTTCTGCGGGTAGATGCCGTCGTCGCGGACGATGCGGCAGGCCTGCTGCGACCACTGTGCCGGATCGGCGGAGTCGGCGGCGGGCAGGCCGGCTTGCAGCTTGTCGGCGTAGGCCTTGACGTCCAGCCTGGCCGAGCCGAGCAGGAAGTCGTCCCAGACCTGGCGCAGGTTGTAGGTCTTGCCGCCTGCCTTGACCGGGAAGTCGTAGCCGCCCTTGTCGTCCTTGAAGCTGTTGTTCAGCGGCGAGCTGGCATCGCTGCTGTGGTGGATCAGGAACAGCAAGGCCATCAGCCGGGTCTGGTTGGGGGCCTTGGGGTCGGCCAGTGCTTTGCGGTTCTGCTCGATGGCCGCCACGCTGCAGGCGCCGCCGGGGCAGTCGCGAGGCAGCTGGAAGGTGCAGTCGTCGGCCTTGTAGATCACCAGGCGCTGGTTCTTCGTCTGCTCCCAGAGGTCCTTGGTCTGCGGGTTGTTGTCGAGGTTGCCGGCCCAGTTGGCTACCACCGCGAAGTCGTCCTGCTTGATCAGGCCCAGCAAGCGCATGGCCTCGGCCTTGGCTTCAGGCGTCAGCTGGCGCTGCGCCAGTTCACCGACCAGCGCGGTGCCTTGCTGGCCCCAGGCGAACACCTGGCCAGCCCACAGGCCGGCCAGCAGCACCAGGCCATTGCGTAGGGATTTGCTAACGATCACTTGCGGGTTCTCCTTGGAGGGCATCGAGGGTCAGTTTCATCATGGCGTGGAAGTCCAGTTGCCGTTGCTCGGCGCTGAGGGCCTCGCCGGTAAGGATGTGGTCGCTGACGGTGAGCACGGTCAGCGCCTGCTTGCCCAGTTCGGCGGCCACGCCATAGAGGCCGGCGGCTTCCATTTCCACGGCGAGGATGCCCATGCGGGTCATGCGCTCGAACAGGCCGGGGTCGGGTTCGTAGAACAGGTCGGCGGAAAACACGTTGCCCACGTGCACGTGCTGGCCGGCGTCATCGGCATGGCGTACCACCTGTTGCAGCAGGCGGTAACTGGCGATGGCGGCGAAGTCGAAGCCGTTCAGGCGCTTGCGGTTGACCGCGGAATCGGTGCTGGCGCCGAGGGCGATCACCAGGTCGCGGACCTGGATGCCCGGCTGCACGGCACCGCAACTGCCGACCCGGACGATGCGTTCGACGCCGTACTGGCTGAACAGCTCGTGGGCATAGATCGACACGGAAGGGATGCCCATGCCGGAGCCCATCACCGAGACGGGCTGGCCGTTGTACAGGCCGGTGTAGCCAAGCATGTTGCGGATGCCGTTGACCTGGCGGACATCGCTCAGGTAGTGCTCGGCGATCATCCTGGCGCGCAATGGGTCACCGGGCATCAGCACGGTGTCGGCGAATTCGCCCGGTTGGGCGGCGATATGCGGTGTGGGCATGTCAGGCATCTCCATCGAGGAACGAGCGGCCATGGGCCAGGGCGGGCAGGGCGAAGAACGCCGCCAGGGTCTGGCCGATGTCGGCGAAGCTGTCACGGGCACCAAGGCTGCCGGCCGTCACGCCCTTGCCCCAGGCCAGCACGGGAATGTGTTCGCGGGTGTGGTCGCTGCCCGCTGCGCTGGGGTCGCAGCCGTGGTCGGCGGCGAGGATCAGCAGGTCTTCGTCGCCCATGGCCGCCAGCAGTTGCGGCAAGCGTTGGTCGAAGGCTTCGAGGGCGGTGGCGTAGCCTTCGCTGTCGCGGCGATGGCCGTAGAGCATGTCGAAGTCGACGAAGTTGCTGAACACCAGGGTGTTGTCCGCTGCCTCGGCAAGGGCCTGCAAGGTGCTGTCGAACAGGGCGTCGTTGCCGTCGGCCTTGTACAGGCGGCTGATGCCCTGGTGGGCGAAGATGTCGCCGATCTTGCCGACGGCGAACACCTGGCCGCCGGCCGCGCAGAACTGGTCGAGCAGGGTTGGCGCCGGTGGCGGCACCGAGTAGTCGCGGCGGTTGCCGGTGCGCCGGAAGCTGGCCGCATCGACACCGCGGAACGGCCGGGCGATGACCCGGCCGATGTTGTACGGGTCGCACAGTTCGCGGGCCAGTTCGCACAAGGCGTAGAGCCGGTCGAGACCGAAGTGCTCTTCGTGGGCGGCGATCTGCAGCACGCTGTCCGCCGAGGTGTAGACGATCGGCTTGCCGCTGCGCAGGTGCTCCTCGCCCAGCTGTTCGATGATGGTGGTGCCCGAGGCGTGGCAGTTGCCGAGGACCCCGGGCAGGCCGCCGCGTTCGATCAGCTCGTCGAGCAGCGAGGGTGGAAAGCTGTGCTCCAGCGCCGGGAAGTAGCCCCAGTCGAACAGCACCGGCACCCCGGCCATTTCCCAATGCCCGGAGGGCGTGTCCTTGCCGCTGGACAGCTCCCGGGCATAGCCCCAGGCGCCCTCGACGGCGCAGTCGGCGACGAAGCCCGGCGGGAAGCTGCCGCCACTCAGCGCCGCCGCGTGCCCCAGGCCGAGGCGGGCAAGATGGGGCAACTGCAATGGCCGCCCGTCACGGGCACGGGCTTCGGCGATGTGCAGCAAGGTGTTCGCCCCGGCATCGCCGAAGCGTGCGGCGTCGGCGCTGGCGCCGATGCCGAAGGAGTCGAGGACCAGCAGCAGGGCGCGTTTCATGCGGGCTCCAGGCACAGGCCGGAAATCAGCGCCGGCGCTTCGTAGGGCAGGGTGGCGATGCTGTAGGCCGCCTGCACCGCGGCGGCTGCGCGCTCGGCCTGCTCCAGGTCGCGGGCATGCACCAGCGCCAGCGGCCGGTTGGCGCCTACCGCTTCGCCGGGGAAGCACAGTTGGCTCAAGCCCACCGCCGGGTCGATCGGGTCTTGCGGGTTGCGCCGACCGCCACCGAGTCCGACCACGGCGAGACCGATTTCCCGGGTATCGATGCGTTGCACGATGCCGGCCTGCGGTGCCATTACCGGGATTACCACCGGGGCCGCCGGCAGATGGTTTTCCGGGCGTTCGACCAGGTCCGCCGGCCCGCCCAGGGCCTCGACCATGCGCGCGAAGCGCTGCAGGGCGGCGCCGCTTTTCCACGCCGCGAGCAACTGTTCGCGAGCCAGTTCCGCACTGCTGGCCAGGCCGGCACAGAGCAGGGTCTGTTCCGCCAGCGCCAGGGTCACGTCCCACAGGCGCTGGCTGCGCACTTCGCCACGCAGCAGGGCGACGGCTTCCTCCACTTCCAGGGCGTTGCCCGCCGAACGCGCCAGCGGCTGGCTCATGTCGGTGATCAGGGCGCGGGTGCGCACCCCGGCGCCATTGGCCACGGCGACGATGCTTTCGGCCAGGGCCGCGGCGTCGCTGGCCTGGGCCATGAAGGCGCCGTTGCCGACCTTGACGTCGATCAGCAGCACGTCGAGGCCCGCCGCCAGTTTCTTGCTGAGGATCGAGGCGATGATCAGGTCGATGGACTCCACCGTGCCGGTGACATCGCGGATGGCGTACAGGCGCTTGTCCGCCGGGGCCAGGTCGTTGGTCTGGCCGATGATGGCGCAGCCGACGTTGGCCACCACTTCGCGCAGGCGTGCCATGTCCGGCTGGCTGTCGTAGCCGGGGATGCTGTCGAGCTTGTCCAGGGTGCCGCCGGTATGGCCCAGGCCGCGCCCGGAAATCATCGGCACGTAGCAGCCGCAGGCGGCCAGCAGCGGGGCCAGGGGCAGGCTGACCAGATCGCCGATGCCGCCGGTGGAGTGCTTGTCCACCACCGGGCCCGGCAGGTTCCAGCCCAGCACCCGGCCAGAGTCGCGCATGGCCGTGGCCAGGGCGATGCGCTCGCCGACCTGCAGGCCCTTGAGCAGCACGGCCATGGCGAAGGCGGCGACCTGGCCCTCGCTGATGCTGAAGTCGGTGATGCCGCTGACGAAGCGGCGGATATCGGCGTCGTCGAGCACCTTGCCGTCGCGTTTACGCCGGATCACTTCCTGTGGCAGCCAGACCATCAGTAGCGCCCTCCGTCCGCCGGAGCCGGAACCCCGAGGCGGTTGAGCAGGTCGCCGAGCAGGCTGGACGCGCCGAAGCGCAGGTGCCGTGGCGAGATCCATTGCCCGCCGTTGATGGCCTCGGCCAGCTCCAGGTAGACCCGTGCATCGTCCAGGGTCTTCAGGCCGCCGGCCGGCTTCAGGCCGACATTGACGCCGCTGGACGCGATGCATTCGAGCATGATCCGCGCCGCCTCGGCGGTGGCATTGACCGCGACCTTGCCGGTGCTGGTCTTGATGAAGTCGGCGCCGGCCTCGATGGCGTCGAGGCTGGCCTGGCGGATCAGCGCCGGGTCGGCCAGCTCGCCGGTTTCCAGGATCACCTTGAGCAGCGCACGGTCGGCACACAAGGCCTTGCAGGCGCGGACCAGGGCGAAGCCGCGGTCGGCATCGCCGGCCAGCAGGGCACGGTACGGATAGACCACGTCGATCTCGTCGGCGCCGTCGGCCAGGGCCTGGCGCGTCTGCTCCAGCACCTCGTCCAGCGCGGCGTTGCCGGCGGGGAAGTTGGTCACGGTGGCCACGGCCACGGTCTGGCCGCCGAGGGCATCGAGGGTGCGTCGGGCCAGGGCCACGAAGCGCGGGTAGACGCACACCGCCGCCACCGGCCCCACCGGGGTCAGGGCGCGCTGGCAGAGGTCGATGATGCGCGCGTCGCTGTCGTCATCGTTGAGGGAAGTCAGGTCCAGCAGCGCAATCAGGTTGTGCGCCAGGGTCGTATCGAGTTCGGTCATGTCGGGTTCACGCGAATTCATGGGTTCAGGTTCACAGCGCCAGGAAGACCCCGGCGATTGCCGCGCTCATCAGGTTGGACAAGGTGCCCGCCGCCACCGCCTTGAGGCCGAGACGGGCGATGTCGGCACGGCGCTCCGGCGCCATCACCCCCAGGCCGCCGAGCTGGATGCCGATGGAGGCGAGGTTGGCGAAGCCGCACAGGGCGAACGTGACGATCGCCTGGGTCTGCGCCGAGAGCACGCTGACGCCTTTGGCAGCGGCCTGTGCCGGGTCGAGGTGGTTGGCGAAGTCGACGTAGGCGACGAATTCGTTGAGCACCAGCTTTTCCCCGATCAGTCCGCCGGCAGTGATCGCCTCGTGCCAGGGCACGCCCAACACGAAGGCTAGCGGAGCCAGCAGGTAACCGAGGAGCAATTGCAGGTTCAGCTGCGGAAAGCCGAACCAGTCGCCGGTCCAGCCAAGCAGGCCGTTGAGCAGGGCGATCAGGGCGATGAAGGTCAGCAGCATGGCGCCGACGTTGAGGGCCAGGCTGAGGCCTGCGGAAGCGCCGAGGGCGGCGGCGTCGATGACGTTGGCCGGCTTGCTGCCCGGCTCTTCCGGCAGGTCGTCCGGGTCGTCGTGGGGCTGTTGGGTTTCCGGTTCCATCAGCTTGGCCATCAGCAGGCCGCCGGGGGCGGCCATGAAGCTGGCGGCGATCAGGTACTTCAGCTCGACCCCCAGGCTGGCATAGCCGATCAGCACCGAGCCTGCCACCGAGGCCATGCCGCCGGCCATCACCGCGAACAGCTCGGAGCGGGTCAGGCGGCGGACGAAGGGGCGCACCACCATGGGCGCTTCGGTCTGGCCGACGAAGATGTTCGCCGTGGCCGACATCGCTTCGGTGCGGCTGGTGCCGAGCACACGTTGCAGGCCGCCGCCGATCACGCGGATGACCAGGCTCATGATGCCCAGGTAATACAGCACGGCGATGAAGCTACTGAAGAACACGATCAGCGGCAGCACGCGGATGGCGAAGACGAAGCCGCCGTTGCCGAACACTTCCAGCATCTTGCCGCTGCTCAGGCCACCGAAGATGAAATCGATGCCCTGGTTGGCATAACCCTGCAGCGAGCCGACCGAGTCGGAAATGCTGGTCAGCGTGCTCTGTCCCCAGGGCACATAGAGGGCGAAGGCGCCCAGCCCGGCCTGCAGGGCGAAGGCCGCGCCCACGGTGCGCAAACGAATGGCCCTGCGGTTGCTGGACAGCGCCACGGCCAACAGCAACAACACCACGATACCGATGAGACCCATCGATGTTTCCCCAGAGGATTCAAGTAGAGGCCGCCGTCCCTTGCAGCCGATCGTTTTTTATTGTCAGAACTCGCTGAAGGCGCCGGGCAGCAACTGCTCCACGGTCCAGTAGCGGGTGGCTGCGGCGTCATGCCCGACGCAGATCACCGGGCACTGCTGGTCGAGCAACTCGACCAGCACCTGGCGACAGGCCCCGCAGGGCGAGATCACCGGCACCCTCGGCGCATACACCAGCAGCGCCTTGAAGCTGCCGGGGGCGAGCCCCTGGCTGATGGCGCTGAACAGCGCGCTGCGTTCGGCGCAGTTGGTCAGGCCGTAGGACACGTTCTCGACGTTGCAGCCGCGGATGATCTCGCCGTCCGAGGTGAGCAGCGCGGCGCCCACGGGGAATTCCGAGTGCGGGCACCAGGCGCTGTCGGCGGCGGCGATGGCGTGGGGCAGCAGGCGGTGGTGCAGGGCTTGCCAGTCTTCAGGGCGCATTGCTGGCGACCTCCGCGCTGGCCTTCTGGATGCGTTGCCCGGCTTCGGCGAAGCCGGCCGGCTGGCCGGCGCGGTCGCGTTCCTGCAGGTAGGCGATCATCGCTTCGAGGTCGTTGATCCCGGTGTCCAGACGATCGCGGGCCTGCTTGAGCACGCCGAAGTTGTCGCCGCCCTCGGCGAGGAAGCTGTTCATCGCGATGCGGTAGTCCTGCTCCGGCTGCACCGGCTGGCCGTCCACCCGCAGGCTGTCGGCGAGCACGCGCTGGCCCTTGGGACGGCTGTCGTCATAGCGGTAGGTCAGCGAGGCGGAAGGTTGCAGCGGGTAGAAGCCCATGCCGCCGTCCTGCCATTGCTGCTCCAGCAGTTCCTTCAACTGCGCGCCGCTGAGGGTGAGCAGGGTCAGGCTGTTGTTGAACGGCTGCACCGTGGCCACCTGGCCGTAGTTCACCTGTTCCTGGCCTTCGTCGAGGCTGATGTCCATGCGCATGCCGCCCTGGTTCATCAGCGCCACCTGGGCGCCGAGGGCCCGGGTGGCGGCCAGTTGCGAGTCGGCGATCAGGTCGCCCATGGCCGATTCGCCGGCTTCGTTGGTGGCGCGCAGCACTTCGCGGGCGGCCAGGCGCGCGACCGGCTTGCCCAGTTGCGCCTGGCTGCGGCTTTCGACTTCGGCCAGCAGCGGGGCAACCTGGGCGGTGGCGCTGTAGCGCTGGGCATCCACCACCAGGTTCTCGGCTTTCACGTCGAGCAACTGATGCTTGGTGGTATCGACGGTCAGGGTCAGGTGGGTCAGCAGGCGGCCGAAGGAGGCACCCTGGGTCACCAGCTTGTCGCCCAGGCGGCACAGGTAGCCTTCGTGGGTGTGGGCGGTGACCACTACCTTGATCTGCGGGTCGAGACGCCTGGCCACGTCCACCACGTCGCCGCCGAGCTGGCTGCACTCCTGCTGGTCGAAGCGTTCCGGGGTGGCACCGCCCTGGTGGATCACCGCGACGATGGCATCGACCTGCTGCTGGCGCAGTTCCGTCAGCAGGGCGTTGATCGCCTCGGCCTCGTCGACGGTGTAGAGGTCGTCCATGTTCCTGGCGCTGACGTAGGCGCCGACGTTGCGCAGGGTTGCACCGACGAAGGCGATCCGGGCGCCGTGGGCCTCTTCGATGCGGTAGCCGGCGAACACCGGCTTGCCGCTTTGCTTGTCCATCAGGTTGGCGGAAATGTAGGGGAAGCCGGCCCCCTTGAAGTCCTTGTCGAACTGGCAGGCCTTGTCGGCGCGGTCGGAGTCGCAGCCGCCGTTGACCTGGCGCAGCAGCTCGGCCTTGCCGTGGTCCAGCTCATGGTTGCCGACCACGGAGAATTTCAGTCCGAGCAGGTTCAGGGCTTTCAGGCTCGGTTCGTCGGCCCACATCGAGGATATCGGCGGACTGCCGCCGACCATGTCGCCCGCGCCGATCAGCAGCAGTTGCGGATCCTGCTGGCGCAGCTCGGCCAGGGCGCCGCTGAGCGGGCCCAGGCCGCCGGCCTTGAGCTTCACCGTGCCGGTGGCGTCCGGGTACTGGAAGGGGCTGGCCAGCAGGTTGCCGTGGAAGTCGTTGAGAGCGGCGACAGTGACCTCGACCGGGGCCGGGGCTTTCTCGCAGCCGCTGGCCAGGAGCATGGCGGCCAGCAGCAGCGACAGCGGGCGTACAGCATTACTCGCGCGGGACATGGCGATCCTCGGCCTCTCAGGCGTGTTGCAGGCTGGTGGCCGGGGTTGCGACCGGCTTGCTGGCGAACGGGGTACCCATGCCGGCGCGCAGCAACAGCATCTTCAGGTGGTCGTTGATCAGTTCCAGGCGGTCTTGCAGGTGGTTGTTGAACACCAGGCCGACCAGGGCGATGGCGATCCCCAGGGCGGTGGCGTACAGCGCGGTGCCGATGCCGCGGGAGACTTCGCCCGGATCGGAAACCCCGGCTTCGGCGAGGGCCTTGAAGGTGTCGATGATGCCGAGGATGGTGCCCAGCAAGCCGAGCAGCGGCGCACCGGCGACCACCGCTTCGAGGATCCACAGGCTGTGGTTGAGCTTGCCGCGCATGGAGATGTAGATGGCCTGGCCGAGGTCTTCCAGTTCATTGTGCGAGTGCACCTGGCTGCGACCTTCGAACAACTGGCGCAGCAGTTCCAGGGGCAGGCTGTCGCGCTGGCGCAGTTCGCCGGGGAGTTCGTCGAAGTGGCGGACTTTCTTGTGCAGGGCCGCTTCCAGGCCACGGGCCTTGCGCAGGTTGTAGGCGAAGAAGATGCCGCGTTCCACCACCACGAAGGCGGCCAGGGCGGCGGCGCCGTACATGATGTAGAAGGTGATGTCGTGAAGCAGGTCCATGTTCATGCTGGGTTACCTCGGGTGCAGGGCATGGCCGGGGCCGGCGTGTTCGCCTGCCCCGGAGTTTTCTAGAAGTTGGCTTCCACGGAGAGCGCGACGGTCTGCTCTTCGCCGATGGTGTAGTAAGGCGTCTGGGCACCGGCGTAGGACGAACCGGTGCCGTTGTAGCGCGTCGAGTTGAACACCGTGGTCTGCACGCCCGACAGGTACTCGCGGTTGAACACGTTGTTCAGCGACAGGCGCACGGTGGCGTCCTTGACGAACTTCTTGTTCACCGGCAGGCGGTAGCCGACGTTCATGTCCACGGTGGTGTAGTGCGGGATGCTCTGGTCGTTGGTCAGGTCGCCGAACTGGTTGTCGACGAACTTGCCGATGACGTTGCCGTAGAAGCGCCCGTCGTCGTAGCCCAGGCTGAGGTTGAACATGTTCTTCGGCACGCCGGCGATCTGCTTGCCCTTGGTCGGCACGTACACGCCGTAGTAGAGGGTGTCGTTCTGCTGCTCGGCCTCGGTGTAGGTGTACGAGGCGTAGTAGTTGAAGTTGTGCGGAAGCAGGCCGCTGAACTCCAGTTCCACGCCACGGTTCTCGACCTCGCCGACGTTGAGCATCAGGTAGTCGCCGGTAACCTCGTCGCGGCTCGATACCTGGCGGTCCTTGAACTTGAGGTAGAACAGGGTGGCCGACAGGGCCATGTCTTCGGTGGCGTAGCGCCAGCCGAGTTCCTGGTTCCAGCTCAGCTCGGGCTTGAGGCTGATCGAGTCGCCGGCGTTGTAGAGCGCGTAGTTCGGTGGCGTGCGCATGTTGCGGGTGAGGTTGTAGAACGCCTGGTTCTCTTCGTTGACCTGGTAGCGCGCGCTGAAGCTGGGGAGGAACTGATGGTAGGTCTTCTCGCGTTTTTCCGGGGTGTCGTAGAGGCTGGCCCGCATGTCGCCGTCACGCTTGGAGTGCTCGTAGGCGATGCCGGCGGTCAGGGTCAGGTCGGGCGTGGCGCTCCAGGTGTCCTGGAGGAACAGCTTGTGCGACGGGGTGATGGTGAAGTAGTCGCGGCCTTGCACGGTATTGCCGTTGGCGTCCTTGACCTGGTTGGAGCCGTTGTAGTCGGGCCACATGTCGGTCGGGCTGCCATCGGCTTCGAGGTAGACGAAAGGCTGGCTCTGGCGCTGGCGGGCACGTTCGTACCAGTAGCCGACGTCGATGGTGTGCTCGTCGTTGAACGCCCAGCTCAGCTTGGTGTTGATGCCCGGACGCCAGGTTTCGCTCCAGGACGGCCGGGAGTAGCGGCCGCTGACCGGGTTGCCGTCGGCGTTGTACTGGGCGCTGGTGTTCAGGTTGCTGAAGTCGTAGTTGCCGGAGCTGTTGGTGGTGCGGTTGAGCGTGGCCGGCGAGCCGAAGGCCCGGTAGCTGCCGCCGCTGGCCCAGTAGTAGTACGGCGCGACGGTCAGTTGCAGGTCATCGCGCAACTGCCAGCGGCTGGTCACCGAGGCGGTCATGGTCTCGAACGGGTTGATGCTGGTCCTCCAGCTCGCCGTGGTGAGCTTGCCGGTGGTCGGGTTGTAGGTCGGCTCGTTGGGGAAGTCGTAGTCGTGGTCCGACTTGTACTGCGCCAGGCTTGGCGACACGTAGTTGTAGTTTTCCTGCTTGTGGTACTTGATGATGCCGTTGATCGAGTTGCCTTCGCCGAACTTGAACAGGCTGTTCAGTTCGAACTTCTCGGCATCCAGGTCGCCCTTGCCTTTCCACTTGTCGCTGTTGGTCTTCGACGCGGAAATGTAGTTGCTCAGGCCGTTGTATTCGCCGGTATTGAGGCGCACGAAGGTCTTGGTCAGGTTGTTGCTGCCGACGGTCTGCTTGAAGAACACGCCGGCGTCCTTGGTCGGGCTCATCGACACCAGGCCGATGTTGCCGCCACTGGAGCCGATATGCGGTGCGTCCAGTTCGGACGAGCCCTGGGTGACGAAGACTTCCTGGAGGTTTTCCGGGTCGCCCAGCAGGTTCGGGTACACCTCGTAGCTACCCGAGTCGTTGATCGGTACGCCGTCCATGGTCATGCCGATCTGGTCGGATTTCATGCCACGCATGGTGAAGTTGAAACCGGAGAGGCCGCTGCTGTCGTCGCTGGAGACGTTGATGCCGGGGGTGTACTTCAGCTTGTCGATGCCGTTGCCGGTGGGCGACATCTTTTCCAGGGCTTCCTTGGTCACCGTGGAGCGGGCCTTGGCCGCTTCTTCCTGGACCATCTGGCCATTGCCTACGGTCTGGCCGGTGACGTTCACGCTACCGATATCCACGGAATCCTCTGCCAGGGCCGAGGCGGTCCAACCGCCACAACCCACGGCCAACATCATGACGAACAGCCGATCAAGTTTCACCGAGCTTCCCTCCCATATCTGAATGTGGTTTTTGTCGAAGACAGGTTTTCAGCTTTCCGCGGGCAGCCGCCCGCACGACGCCAGGGGCGGGGCGTCGGCGAGCAGCGTTCCTTGGAAACTAGTTTTCTATGTTGTAAACAAGCGTCGCGATGAATCGGTACTTATCCCTGCCCTCGAAAACCGCATCGGGGAAGGGCCTTACTTGCTCGATGCGGCGCAAACTGGTTTGCGCCGCCTTGTTCAGCAGCATGTTCGCCGCCTTCTTCTCGATCCCTGAGTCGAGCACTTTTCCTCCCCGGTCGATCAGCAGCCAGACCACGACGTTGCCTTCCGGGCGTTGCAGCGAGGCCTCGCGGCCGCGCGGGTATTGCTTGTATTTCTCCAGCTCTGCATGCAGGGCGGCGATGTAGCTGTTTTCCAGTGCGGCCACGTTGACCGCAGGGGCCGCCGGAGGTGGTGGCGGTGCGGGCCTGGCGGCGACCGGCGCCGCGGCCGGTTTGCTTGGCGCCGGTGGGGTGACCGGCTGCGGTGGCGCGGGGGTGGGCGCCGGTTTTGCTGCGACTTGCGGTTTCGGCTTTGGCGGCTGCGGCTTGGGCTCAGGCGGCTTGGGCCTGGGCTTGGGCGGCGGCTCCGGTATTTCCACGATCGGTTCCGGGTCGGGCTCTGGCAGTGGCTCGGGCTCAGGCTCAGGCTCCGGCGGCGGTGCCGGTGGCGGCGGTTCCGGCTGCAACTCGGCCGGATCGATCAGCGCCACCTCCACGGTGCTCTCGTCGTACTTCGGGGTGATCTTCAGGTCCGCCTTCAAGGCGCTCTGCACGGCTATCGCCAACAGGCAGATCGCCGGCAGGCACGCGAGGGCTTTTCGCGATTTGAACAGGGCCGACATGACTTACAGCTTTCGCGTGGCGATGGAGACGGAGGCGAAGCCGTTGCTCTTGAGCAGGTCCATCACTGCCACGAGCCGACCCACTTCCACGTCCTGGTCGCTGTTGAGGATGATCACCAGCTTCTCGCTGGTGTTCTCCAGCGACTTCAACTGGCGCACCAGTTCGTCTTCATGCAGGTCCTGGCCATCCAGTTGCAGGCGGTCATTCAGGCCCAGGGTGATCACCGCCTTGTTCTGCGGCTTCAACTGCTGGGCATGGGCGGCGCCGGGCAACTGGGTCTTGATGCCCAGGGCCGGAATCACGTTCAGGCTGATCAGCACGAAAAACACCAGCAGGAACATCATCACGTCGATCATCGGAATGATCTCGATGTGCAGGCGTTTCTTTTTCGGTTCTTCCCAACTGCGCATTGCGGAGGCTCTCCACGCTTTCCTGGTTTGTGAGAGCCCCGTCACGGATTTTCCGAAAGCTGTCACTCGTGTCAGGAACAACCTAGTGGTGGAAAGTTACATTTTGATTAAGTGGCGAAACGCCAGATGTTTTTCCTGTGCTGCACCGGTTTGGTGCCGTATTTTCTGGCTATTCCTTCGAAGATGACCGCTCAGTCAGGTGCTGAAACATAATTGACATTGCTGTCAGGTATGAAGGTTTCCGTCTTTCCGTTCGTGAGGTTTCCGTGGGTATTTCCCGTTACACCCTGGCGGCCGTGCTGGCCGTTTCATTGCTGGGCTGTTCGCGTCCGGCACAGCAGCCCGAAGTGCGCTGGATCAGCGTCGAGCAGCTTTCCGCCAGCTTCGCCAAGGCCGCGCCGATGGCGGTGGGCTTCGATATCGACGACACCGTGCTGTTTTCCAGCCCGTGTTTCTACGAGGGCCAGCGCAAGTATTCGCCGGGTAGCAACGCGTACCTGAAGGACATGGCGTTCTGGACGGAAACCAATGGCGGCTGCGATCGCTATTCGATTCCCAAGGACGTGGCCCGGGCATTGATCGCCGAGCATCAGCGGCGGGGGGACCGGCTGTTCTTCATCACCGCGCGGCCGCAGACCGAGGGCGAGCAGCTCACCCGGATCCTGCGGGAGACCTTCGCCATCACCGACATGCAGCCGGTGGTGTTCACCTCGGGGCCGGACAAGACCCGCTTCATCCATGACCGGGGCCTGCAGGTTTACTACGGCGATTCAGACAACGACATCACCTCGGCGCGGGACGCTGGTGCGCGGCCGATCCGGGTGATGCGGGCGAGCAATTCGACCAACCAGCCATTGCCGGTGAACGGGGCGTTGGGGGAGGAGGTGCTGGTGGATTCGGCGCACTGAGCGAGATCCTGTCGCGGCGTAGATATCTACGCATCTCGGTCAATTGGAGCGCGAACTCTGTGGGAGCGGGTTCACCCGCGATTGCGTCGGTGAATCCACCACCGCAATCGCGGGTGAACCCGCTCCCACAGAGTTCGCGCAGCCTAGTCGGCTCTGTTATTTTGCTCGGGAAGAAATGTGTAGATAGCCAGAGCGCGATGAGGAGCGGATACCCGGCTCAGAACCTCCCCAACCGATACCACTCATACCCCGGCAGCCTATCCACCTCGGCACCCACCAACCCCGCCACCATCTCCGCTGTCACGGCCGCCTGGGTCAACCCCAGGTGCTGGTGCCCGAACGCGAGCAACACCTTGCCATCGCAGACCCGGTCGATCACCGGCAGCGAATCCGGCAACGACGGCCTGAAGCCCATCCACGGCGTGGCCCCGGCGGCGTCCAGCTCGCGCTTGAACAGACCCTGGCTCAGGCGCTGCAGTTGCCAGGCCCGGGCCATGTTCGGCGGACGCTGCAGCCCGGCGAACTCTACCGTCCCGGCCAGGCGCAGGCCGCCCGCCATCGGCGTCATGATGAACTTGCGTTCCAGCGAGGTGACGGCGAACGGCAAGCGCCCGTGTTCGTTGGGCAGCATCAGGTGATAGCCACGCTCGGTATCCAGCGGCACCCGTGTCCCGGTCAGGGCCTCGGTGAGCGGTGCCGAATGCGCGCCACAGGCCACTAGCACCTGTTTCGCACTCAGTTCGCCTTGCTCGGTCAGCAAGGCCACGCCATCGGCCGTCACCCGGCCACCGCGCACCTCGCGCTGGATGAAGCGCACACCCACGGCGCGGGCAGCTTCGTAGAGGGCGTGCACGGCCTGGAGCGGGTCGAGGAAGTGCCCGGTGGCGGGGAAGAACAAGCCGCCCAGCAGGTGCTCGCTGAGTTGTGGCGCCGCGGCTTTCACCGCGCTTGCCTGCCACAACTCCACGGCCACGCCCTGCTGGCGCATGCGCGCCTGCAGGGCGTCGATGGCCGGGCGTGATTCCGGCTTTTCGAATACCAGCAGCGAGCCATCCTCGCGCAGCAACTCGCTCTGCCCGACGGAGCCCAACAGGCGCTGCCACGCCGCCAGGCTGGCCTCGTTCAGCGCACGGATCCCGGCCACGCTGCGGCGAAATGGTTGGGCGCGCAGGTTCAGCAGCAGGCGCACGAACCACGGCATGGCCCTGGGCAGGTACTTCCAGTCCAGGCGCAGCGGGCCCATGGGATCCATGAGCATCGCCGGCAGGCGCTTGAGGATCGACAGGTCGGCGATGGGGAACACCTGCTCGGTGGCCAGGTGCCCGGCATTGCCGAACGAGGCGCCCATGCCGGGCGCCTGGCGATCCACCAGCACCACCCGCTTGCCGTGCCGGGCCAACTGCAGGGCGCAGGCGACACCGACGATGCCGGCGCCGACCACGGCGATATCCAGTTCACTGGCTGTGCAGGTCGTGGTCATGCTTCAGGCTTCCCGCTGGCCATCGAGCAGCCGCCGCAGGTGCAGCGGGTTGCCGTGCTGCAGGGCGACGGGCAGCAGGCTGTCGGGGAAGTCCTGGTAGCACACCGGCCGCAGGAAACGCTGGATCGCCGCGGTGCCCACCGAGGTACCACGCGGGTCCGAGGTGGCCGGGAACGGGCCGCCGTGAACCATCGCGTCGCACACCTCGACGCCGGTCGGCCAGCCATTGACCAGCAGGCGTCCGGCCTTGCGCTCCAGCACCGGCAGCAAGGCACGGGCGTCATCGAGGTCGGCGTCGTCCAGGTGCAGGGTGGCGGTCAGCTGGCCTTCCAGGTGCTCGGCGACCTGGCGGATTTCCGCGTCGTCGGCACAGGTGACCACCAGCGACGCCGAGCCGAAGACTTCGGCCTGCAGGCTCGGGTCGCCGAGGAAGTCCTGGGCACGGGTGACGAACAGGTGGGTCTGGCACTGGTTCGGACCGTCATCCGCCTTGCCGGCGGCGGCGATATCGGCATTGGGGTTGTTGCCCAGTGCTTCGACGCCGCTGCGGTAGGCGCTGAAGATGCCCGGGGTGAGCATGGTCTGCGCCGGGCTCTGCCAGATGTGCTGGGCAGCGCTGGCGATGAAGCGGTCGAGGTCCGCGCCCTGGCGGGCGATGACCAGGCCGGGGTTGGTGCAGAACTGCCCGGCGCCCTGGTTCAGCGAGGCGACGAAGCCCTGGGCCAGGGCTTCGCCACGGGCCTCAAGGGCGGCGGGGAAGAGGAACACCGGGTTGATCGAACTCATCTCGGCGTACACCGGAATAGGTTCTGAACGCGCTTGGGCAGCCTGGCACAGGGCGATGCCGCCACTGCGCGAGCCGGTGAAACCGACCGCCTTGATGCGCTCGTCGCAGACCAGCGCGATGCCCACTTCGCGGCCGGATCCGTAGAGCAGCGAGAACACGCCTTCCGGCAGGTTGCACTGCTTCACCGCACGGGCCACGGCGTGGCCGACCAGTTCGCTGGTGCCGGGGTGGGCGCTGTGGGCCTTGACCACCACCGGGCAGCCGGCGGCCAGCGCCGAGGCGGTATCGCCACCGGCTACGGAGAAGGCCAGGGGGAAGTTGCTGGCGCCGAACACCGCCACCGGGCCCAGGGGCACCTGGCGCTGGCGCAGGTCGGCGCGGGGCAGCGGCTGGCGCTCGGGCTGGGCGTTGTCGACCCGCACATCCAGCCATTCGCCGGCGCGCACGGTGCGGGCGAAGGTGCGCAACTGGCCGCAGGTGCGGCCGCGTTCACCCAGGAGGCGGGCGCGGGGCAGGCCGCTCTCCAGGACGGCGCGGTCGATCAGTGCGTCACCCAGGGCTTCGATCTGCGTGGCGATGCATTCGAGAAAACTGGCGCGGGCCTCCAGCGAGGTTTCGCGGAAGCTGTCGAAGGCCGTCCAGGCCAGGGCGCAGGCCTGTTCGACCTGTTCAAAGGTGCCGCCCGGATACGCCGGCTCCAGCATCTGGTTGGTGGCCGGATCGATCGCCCGGATGGCTTCGCGGATGCCGGCTACGGATTGCTGGCCGATCAGCAGGGTGCCTGTCAGGGTCATGGCGTCTCCTGAGTGGAATTCGGAGCCGGACGCGCCGCGCAGGGCGGCACGACCGGCGAAAAAGACAAGCGGTGCGCGACGCACCGCGGCGGATCAGACCAGGTTGTGCTGGACCGACCAGCTGGCGTACCAGGTGCGGAACAGGGCGTACTGGGTTTCAACGTAGTTGCGCTGGGCTTCGCCGAGCACGTCGGTGTCGTTGAAGTGCAGGGTGTATTCGTGGTCGCCGTTGAGCACCATCAGGTGCTTGTAGTACAGCACCAGGTCGCAGCCTTCGTCGAAGGACGACAGCACCTGCAGGGCCTCGGACAGTTCCAGCGCACGGCTGCGGGCCGCGACGTCGCCCTTGGCGGCTTTCTTGCTCAGTTCCACCAGCAGCAGGACTTCGCGCGGCAGGGCGTTGCCGATGCCGGTGATGGCGCCGGTCGCGCCGCAGTTGACGAAACCGTGCACCACCTGGGTGTCGACGCCGGCCATGAGGGTCACTTCAGCGTCCTGGGAGGTGATGTGCTCGGCGGCGTAGCGCATGTCGGCGGCGCCACCGAACTCCTTGAAGCCGATCAGGTTGGCGTACTTGCGACGCAGCTTGAAGAACAGCTCGGCGCGGGTGGCGAAGCCGTAGTACGGGCTGTTGTAGATCACCGCCGGCAGGTTCGGCGCGGCTTCGAGGATGGCCGCGAAGTGGGCTTCCTGAGCGGCCGGCGAGGCGCCGCGGGACAGCACGCGGGGGATGACCATCAGGCCGTGGGCGCCGACCCTGGCGGCGTGGGCAGCATGGGATACCGCTTCGCGGCTGTTGACCGCGCCGGTGCCGACGATGGTTGGCACGCCGGCGGCGACCAGGCGTGCCACGCCTTCCTGGCGCTCGGCCTCGGTCAGCAGCGGCCAGTCACCCATGGAGCCGCAGTAGACCACGGCGCTCATGCCGGTCTCGATCAGTTCCTTGCCCTTGCGCACCAGGGCGTCGAAATCGGGTTTGCGCTCCGGGGTGCAAGGGGTCATCAGGGCGGGGATGGTGCCGGTGAAGATGTTGGTGGTCATTGCGAGTGTTCCTTTGGTTTTTTCAGGTTGGTGCGGATCCTGTGGGAGCGGCTTCAGCCGCGATTGCGGTGGTGGATTCACCGGCGTCATCGCGGCGGTCCGGCGTTCCGGTGAACCCGCTCCCACAGGGTCCGTGCAAGGTCAGTGACGGGGATCAGATACCCCAGGTAAATGCATCGCTTTCATCGATCAGCAAGGTGCTGTCGGCGGTCATGAAGGCCTTGCCGGTAATGAAGGGGCGAATGCGCTCGCCGTCCCATTCGAAGCGGCCCTGGAAACGGCTGCCGGTGATGCTCGCCTGGACCCAGCTTTGCCCGGCGGCGAGCTTGCCGTCGGCGGCCAGGCAGGCCAGCTTGGCGCTGGTCCCGGTGCCGCAGGGCGAACGGTCGTAGGCCTTGCCGGGGCACATGACGAAGTTGCGGCTGTCGGCCTCGGCGTCGTCGGCGAACAGTTCGATATGGTCGATCAGCCCGCCGTCCTCGCCGGTGATGCCTTGCGCTTCGAGGGCGCGCAGCATCTTCCAGGTCAGGTCGGTGAGCCGCTCGACGTTGTCCAGGCGCAGGTCCTGGCCGTGCTCGGAGACCAGGAAGAACCAGTTGCCGCCCCAGGCGATATCGCCGAGGAAGCGCCCGTAGCCCGGTACTTCCACCGCGACCTTCTGGCGATGGCGCCAGGAGGGGACGTTGCCCACGGTGACCGTGCCGTCGTCGTGCAGGGTGGCGCTGACCTGGCCCACCGGGGTGTCGATCCGGTGCAGGCCCGGGCCTATCAGGCCCAGGTGCTGCAGCGAGTTGACCAGGCCGATGGTGCCGTGGCCGCACATGCCCAGGTAGCCGGCGTTGTTGAAGAAGATCACGCCGCAGGTGGCGTCCGGCGAGACCGGCTCGCAGTACAGCGCGCCGACCAGCACGTCATTGCCGCGGGGTTCCAGCAGGCAGGCGCGGCGCCACTGGTCATGGTGCTGGCGCAGGGCATCGCGCTTTTCCGCCATGCTCGTGCCGGCGAGGTCGGGGAAGCCCTTGAGCACCAGGCGCGTGGGTTCGCCGCCGGTATGTGAATCGATGACGTGGATCTGTTTCATGAAGCTGTCCCCTTCGTGAAGGCGTTTCAGGTGTCAGGAAAGCTGCACGCGAGTGCCGCTCGGCAGGCTCGCCTGGCCGGGCTCGATTTCGCTTTCGGTGTCTTCCGCGTCCAGGCGCACCAGGTGTGCCGGTACGCCGGTGGCCGCGCCCCAGTAGTAGATGCCGAGGGCACACAGCGCCACGACGACGGTGTCGAACGGATGGGTGATGACGCCCAGGCCGCCGAAGCTGCCCAGCCAGGACAGGAGGATGGTCACCGCGTAGAAGCCGATCAGCCACGCCGAGGAGCGCACCTGCTGGCCCAGGCTCAGGTGCATGGTCGGCACGAAGCGACCGCACAACAGGTAGATGACGAACATCAGGATCTGCAGGCTGAGCAGCCAGGACACGGTCTTCCAGCCGGACCAGTAGACGATCAGCGCGGCGATGATGAACGACAGCGGGCCGAGCAGGCCCATGTGCCGGACGCGGAACGGACGCACCAGTTCAGGGGCGTTGCGACGCAGCGCGGCGACGGTCACCGGGGCCACCGCGTAGCTGAGGATCAGGGCGGCGGAGACCACGTTGATCAGGGCTTCCCAGGACGGGAACGGCAGGGTCCAGAACACCGACAGGCCGAAGGTCAGCCACAGCGCCGGGCGCGGGATGCCGGACTTCTCGTCGATGCGAGTGAAGACGCTGAAGAAGGTCCCGGTACGGGCCCAGCCGTAGACCACGCGCGGAGTGGCGTTCATGTAGATGTTGCCGCAGCCGCTGGGCGAGATCACTGCGTCGGCCACCACCAGGTACGCCAGCCAGCCGACCCCGAGGGCGATGGCGATGTCGCGGTAGGGCAGGGCCAGTTCCTTGGTCACGCCGGCCCAGCCGTTGGCCAGCATCTCGCTGGGCACGCCGCCGAGGAAGGCGATCTGCAGCAGGACGTAGATCGCGGTGGAGAGTAGTACCGAGAGGATCAGGGCGATGGGAATGGTGCGTTGCGGGTTCTTCACTTCCGAGGCCACCGAGATGATCGGGGTCAGGCCCAGGTAGGCGAAGATGATGCCGCCGGCGGAGACCGCCATTTCCACGCCGGACAGGCCGAACGGGGCGAATTCGTGGGCGGTGAAGTTCTCCGGCTTGAAGAAGGTGAACAGCACGCCGATCACCAGCAGCGGGACGATGAACTTGAACACGCTGATCAGGTTGTTGGACTTGGCGAAGGTCTTCACGCTGTTGTAGTTCAGGGCGAAGAACAGGCACAGCAGGCCGAACTGGACCAGCCAGCCGAGCAGGGTCGGATCGCTGGAGCCGGTCTTGGTCAGTTCCGGGAACCAGGCCGCGGCGTACTGGCGCGCGGCGACCACTTCAATGGCCACCAGGCTGGAAAAGGCGATCAGGGTGATGAAGCCCATCAGGTAGCCCAGCAGCGGGCCGTGGGAGTACACCGGGTAGCGCACCACGCCGCCGGCGCGGGGCAGGGCGGCGCCCAGTTCGCAGTAGACGATGCCCAACAGCAGGACGGCGAAACCGCCGAGCAGCCAGGAGAAGATCCCGGCGGGACCGGCGATGGCGGACACGTGGCTGGCGGCGAACAGCCAGCCGGAGCCGAAGATCGCTCCCAGTCCGATAAAGGTGAGGTCTATCAGTGAAAGTTGTTTCTTGAACTTGCCTTTGCCTGACATGGGCGTCGCCTTCTTGTGGGTTATTGGATAGGCAGAATGAATGTCGTTGCAGCACGGCGTGGGGATCACCCGGGACCGTGTTTGCGGCTGTAGGCAGCCGCGCATTTTTATTGAGGTCCGTCTTCAAGAGTCATTTCGTGCGATCGCAGGACACACCTCCCGCGACCACTGACGCACTTTCGCCATCGCTCGCCGAAATTTCCGACGACCCGGTCGATGGGCGATACAGTGGACTCATCGGCGCGCCGGCGCTTGATGGTTTTCTTCAAGGAAGATGACGAAATCGGCATAGTTAGGAAATTTCCCTATGACTCTTCGGAAATTTTCCGAGGCCTTGCAGGCCACGCCCAATAAGGCCTCCAGCGAAGCTCGACAGGGCGCCGGGGCTGCGGCAAGCTGGCCGCCACTTTTCGCTGCGGTGGCAGTTTTTACCAGTCGGTCAGGAAACGGGAGCCAGGCACATGACCCCAAGCGCGTTTGCCATCCTCTGCGACGGCGATGCTCGATGCCGTCCGCAGAGCATCGAGGAACTGTTGTCCGGGCTGGCCTTCCTGCTGCCGCTGTTCGATGCGCTGCCCAATGCCACGGTGTTCATCAAGGACCTGCAGGCGCGCTACCTGCTGGCCAACCAGGCGCTGGTCCAGCGCTGCGGGAAGAAGCACCTGAGGCAGATGCTCGGCAAGACCAGCGCCGAAGTGTTTCCGTCGCACCTGGGGCCGGGCTACACCGATCAGGACCGGCGGGTGCTGGAGGAGGGGCGGGTGCTGGAGGACCAGCTTGAGTTGCACCTTTATGGGACCCGGGAGCCAGGCTGGTGCCTGACCCACAAGCGGCCGCTGTACGACCGGCGAGGGGAGATCATCGGCCTGGCGGGGATTTCCGTGGACCTGCAGTCGGCCAGCGAAACCCACCCGGCGTTCCAGCGTCTGGCGCAGGTGGACGAGTACATCCGCACGCACTTCCACCGGCCGGTGACCCTGGGCGAGCTGACGAAGATCGCCGGGGTGTCGGTGGCGCAGCTGGAGCGCTACTGCAAGCGGGTGTTCCACCTGACGCCGCGGCAGATGATCCACAAGGTGCGTCTGGAGCATGCGCATCGACTGCTGCACACCGACCTGCCGATCACCGAGGTGGCGTTGCAGTGCGGGTACAGCGACCACAGCGCGTTCACCCGGCAGTTCAGGATGCTGACCGGGTTTACGCCGCGGCAGTATCGGCAGGTAACGGGGGGGGTGATTGAGGCTTGCAGAAACCTTCAGTGCCGCATATGTCATCAACTGAAATATATTTTCACCCAGCCCCGCCAAAACCTCCGGCTACGATCCGCTTCCTATAAGCACCGATGAACATTCATCGGCACTTTTCCGAAAACGCCATTTGCGGAGGCCTGCAATGAACACCCGCGGATTACTCGATCAACTGCTCAAGTCCGGCCAGGACCTGCTGCAGAAACAGTCTGGCAGCGCGCCCAAGAGCAGTGGCGGTCTTGGCGGCCTGCTTTCCGGTGTCGGTGGTGGCGCAGCGGCGGCCGGTGCCCTGGGCCTGCTGCTGGGCAGCAAGAAAGCCCGCAAGTACGGCGGCAAGGCGCTGACCTACGGCGGCCTGGCGGCCCTCGGCGTGCTGGTCTACAAGGCCTATGGCAACTGGCAGGCCCAGCAGGCGGCAGCGCCCAGGGGCGAGCCGCAGACCCTCGACCGCCTGCCGCCGGCCCAGGTCGAGCAGCACAGCGAGGCGATCCTCAAGGCCCTGGTGGCCGCGGCCAAGGCCGACGGCCATGTCGATGCCCGCGAGCGCGAGCTGATCGAAGGCGAGTTCGTCAAGCTTTCCGGCAACGACCGCGACCTGCAGCACTGGCTGCACGCCGAGCTGAACAAGCCGCTGGATCCGGCCGACGTCGCCCGCGCCGCCGCGACCCCGGAAATGGCTGCGGAAATGTACCTGGCCAGCGTCCTGCTGGTGGACGAGCAGCACTTCATGGAGCGCGCCTATCTCGACGAACTGGCCCGCCAGTTGCGCCTCGATCCGGCACTCAAGCTGGAGCTGGAACGCCAGGTGCAGACGACCTGAGTCAATAAAATGGGTGAATGTCCACAAACGTAGTCATTTTGCCCAATCAACCCTGTAGGATCAGCCCCATCGGTACGTAGGCCGTGGGCTATAATCAGCCCATTTTTCCTGCCGCGTAGAACGCTTGAGGGCTGATTGTGAAGAACTGGACATTGCGCCAACGGATCCTGGCAAGTTTCGCCGTGATCATCGCCATCATGTCGTTGATGGTCATCGCCGCGTACTCGCGCCTGCTGGCCATCGAAGAGAGCGAGCAGGCGGTCCGTACCGACAGCATTCCCGGCGTCTACTACAGTTCGATGATCCGCAGCGCCTGGGTCGACAGCTACGTGCAGACCCAGCAGCTGGTAGGCCTGAGCAACCAGCGCGACCTCACCGACGCCGACATGGCCCTGTACAAGAGTTTCGACGATCGTCTGCACCAGCAGATGGAAAACTACCGCCAGACCATGGACGACGAGGAAGACAAGGCCAACTTCGAAACCTTCAAGGGCATGGTGCAGAACTACCAGGCCACCATGGCCTCGGTGCTCAATGCCTACCGCAAGAAAGACTACCCCGAGGCCCAGCGCCTGCTGCTCTCGGACATGACCCCGGCCTGGGCCGAGGGGCGCAAGCACCTCAACAGCCTGATCGACTGGAACCGCCGCTACGCCGATAGCGCCACCGACAATATCGTTGCCGCCGTCGCCACCGCCAAGCTCAGCATGGGCATTTCCCTGGTCCTGGCGATTATCGCCGCGGCCATCTGCGGCCTGCTGCTGATGCGGGTCATCACCGAACCGATGCAGCGCATCGTCCGCGCCCTGGAAACCCTGCGCGGCGGCGACCTCAGCGTACGCATGAACCTGGAGCGCAACGACGAGTTCGGCGCCGTGGAAACCGGCTTCAACGAGATGGTCAGCGAACTCACCGGGCTGGTGTCCCAGGCCCAGCGGTCCTCGGTGCAGGTGACCACCTCGGTGACCGAGATCGCGGCCACATCCAAGCAGCAGCAGGCCACGGCCACCGAGACCGCCGCCACCACCACCGAGATCGGCGCCACCTCGCGGGAAATCGCCGCCACCTCCCGCGACCTGGTGCGCACCATGACCGAAGTGACCTCCGCCGCCGACCAGGCCTCGGTGCTCGCCGGTTCCGGCCAGCAGGGCCTGGCGCGCATGGAAGAGACCATGCACCAGGTGATGGGTGCCGCCGACCTGGTCAACAACAAGCTGGCGACCCTCAACGAGAAGGCCGGCAACATCAACCAGGTGGTGGTGACCATTGTCAAGGTCGCCGACCAGACCAACCTGCTGTCGCTCAACGCCGCCATCGAGGCGGAGAAGGCCGGCGAGTACGGCCGCGGCTTCGCCGTGGTCGCCACCGAGGTACGCCGCCTCGCCGACCAGACTGCAGTCGCCACCTACGACATCGAGCAGATGGTCCGCGAGATCCAGTCGGCGGTGTCCGCCGGGGTGATGGGCATGGACAAGTTCTCCGAGGAAGTGCGTCGCGGCATGTTCGAAGTGCAGCAGGTCGGCGAGCAGTTGAGCCAGATCATCCATCAGGTGCAGGCCCTGGCGCCGCGGGTGCTGATGGTCAACGAGGGTATGCAGGCCCAGGCCACCGGCGCCGAACAGATCAACCACGCCCTGGCCCAGCTCAGCGATGCCAGCAGCCAGACCGTGGAATCACTGCGCCAGGCCAGTTTCGCCATCGACGAGTTGAGCCAGGTTGCGGTCGGTTTGCGCGGCGGTGTGTCGCGGTTCAAAGTCTGACGTGGCAATGAACGAATTCACGCCTCGCCGCCAGCAGGACGCGGCTCGCCAGGGACGTCTGTTCCTGGTGTTTCGCGTGGGCGGCGAACGCTTCGCGCTGGATACCCGGGACGTGGTCGAAGTGCTGCCGTACCTGCCGCTCAAGCCGATCGCCTGTACCCCGGCCTGGGTCGCCGGGGTGCTCGCCCATCGTGGTGCGCTGGTGCCGGTGGTGGATGTCAGCGCCCTCAGCTTCGGCACGCCGGCGCCACGCCGCACCAGCACGCGCCTGGTGCTGGTGCATTACCGCGCCGACCCGCTGCGCCCGGACCTGCTGCTCGGGCTGATCCTTGAACAGGCCAGCGACACCCTGCGTTGCGATCCTGCGGAGTTCCGCCCCTACGGCCTCGACAACCGCGATGCGCCCTATCTCGGCCCGGTGCGCGAGGATGCCCAGGGGCTGCTGCAGTGGATCGGCGTGCAGGACCTGCTCGACGACCAGGTCCGCAGCCTGCTCTTCCCCGATGACGGCAGCGCCCTGGAGGTGCTGGCATGAGCATCGAGCGGCGCTTCTTCCGCTTTCTCCAGGAACGTATCGGCCTGGACGTCGCTTCGGTCGGCGAGCCGATGGTCGAGCGTGCGTTGCGCCAGCGCTGCGCGGCGCTGGAGGCGGCGGACCTCGACGATTACTGGCTGCGCCTGCAGCAGTCGCACAGCGAGCAACAGGCGCTGATCGAAGCGGTGATCGTTCCGGAAACCTGGTTCTTCCGTTATCCCGAATCCTTCAGCGCGCTGGCGGAGCTGGCGCGCAAGCGCCAGGTCGAGCTGGGCGGTGCGCGTGCACTGCGCATCCTCAGCCTGCCGTGCTCCACTGGCGAGGAACCCCATTCCATCGCCATGGCCCTGCTCGACGCCGGCTTGCTGCCGCACGCCTTCCGCGTCGACGCCATGGACATCAGCCCCAATTCCATCAGCCGCGCCGAGCGTGCGGTGTACGGGCGCAACTCCTTCCGTGGCACCGACCAGGCCTTCCGCGAGCGGCATTTCAGCGAGGACGAGGACGGTCACCATCTCCACGAGCGAGTGCGCAAGCAGGTGCACTTCGCGGTGGGCAATGTCCTTGATCCGGCGCTGCTGGCGCGGGAAGGCAGCTACGATTTCGTGTTCTGCCGCAACCTGCTGATCTATTTCGACCTGCCGACCCAGCAGCGGGTGTTCGAAGTCCTGAAGAACCTGACCCACGCCGATGGCGTGCTGTTCATCGGCCCGGCCGAGGGCAGCCTGCTGGCGCGGATGGGCATGCGCCCGCTGGGCATCGCCCAGTCATTCGCCTATGTGCGCCAGGTGCGGGAAGCCCGCCCTGCGCCACCCAAGACGGTGGCGCCGGTCGCACCGGCGCCACGTCCGGCCGTCGTGCCGGCCGCCCCGGCGCCACGCCGCACGATCACGCCGATTGCGCCACCGCCATCCCGTGCCCCGATCCCGGTACGCGGCGAGCAGGCCGGCGAGCTGCTGGCGCAGATTGCCGTGCTGGCCAACGGCGGCAACAGCAGCGAGGCGCGTGCCGCCTGCCAGCGCTACCTGACGCAGTTCGAGCCCTCGGCACAGGTGTTCTACTGGCTGGGCCTGCTCAGCGACACCGCTGGCGACAGCGCCGATGCCATCAGCCAGTACCGCAAGGCGCTGTACCTGGAACCGCAACACCCCGAGGCGCTGGCGCATCTGGCCGCGCTGCTGGCCTCCCAGGGCGACACCGTGGGCGCCCGGCGCCTGCAGGAGCGCGCTGCGCGTCGCGAGCGGGAGGCTGATCGATGATCGATGAAATGAATGTGCTGACCGGCGATGTCGAGCAGATCGACGATTGCTGGAACCGTATCGGCGTGCACGGCGACAAGAGCTGCCCGTTGCTCGCCGAGCATGTGCATTGCCGCAACTGTCCCGTCTACGCCGCCGCCGCCACGCGCCTGCTCGATCGCTACGCCCTGGCCCAGGATGCCCATGTCCGGGACACCATCGAGGAAGAGGTGAAGCACGGGCCGTCGCTGCTGCTGTTCCGTCTCGGCGAGGAATGGCTGGCCCTGGCCACCCGCAGCCTGGCCGAGGTCGCGCCGCAGCAGCCGGTGCATTCGCTGCCTCATCAGCGTTCGCGGGTGCTGCAGGGCGTGGCCAACGTGCGCGGTGCGCTGGTGCCCTGCCTGTCCCTCAGCGACCTGCTCGGGCTGGAACTGACCCAGGCTGTGGCAACCTCGGCGCGGGTCATGCCGCGCATGTTGATCCTCGCTGCCAAGGGCGGCGCGGTGGTGCTGCCGGTGGACGAGGTCGATGGCATCCACGCCCTCGACCAGCGCCTGCACGGCGAGACCGGCCATGAAAACCGCTTCACCCGCCAGGTCCTGCAGTGGCGCGGGCGAAGCGTGCGAATCCTGGATGAAGAGCAGGTGTTGTCCGCCGTTGACCGGAGCCTTTCATGACCCCAGAGCAAATGCGCGACGCCTCGTTGCTGGAACTGTTCAGCCTGGAGGCCGAAGCCCAGACCCAGGTGCTCAGCGCCGGGTTGCTGGCGCTGGAGCGCAATCCGACCCAGGCCGATCAGCTGGAAGCCTGCATGCGTGCCGCGCACTCGCTCAAGGGCGCGGCGCGGATCGTCGGCATCGATGCCGGGGTCAGCGTTGCCCATGTCATGGAAGATTGCCTGGTGGAAGCCCAGGAAGGCCGCCTGCGCCTGCGTCCCGAACATATCGACGCCCTGCTGCAGGGCACTGACCTGCTGATGCGCATTGCCACGCCGGGGGATGTTTCCACCGAGGCTGCGGTGCAGGGCTTCCTGGTGCAGATGGCCAGCCTTCTGCAGCCTGGCGCGGCACCCGCGCCGGCCCCTGTGGTGGCGCCGAGCCTGCCACCGGTATTGGCCGAGCCTGAACCTCTGGTGGTCGAGGCGGAAGTCGAGCCCGAACCCGAACCCGAGCCGGAACCGCGCCCGGCGCGCAAGGGCAAGAGCACTGAAGGTAGCGACCGGGTCCTGCGGGTCACCGCCGAGCGCCTCAACAGCCTGCTCGACCTGTCCAGCAAGGCGTTGGTGGAGACCCAGCGCTTCAAGCCGTTCCTCGCTACCTTGCAACGCCTCAAGCGCGTGCAGGGGCAAAGCCTGCGCGCCCTCGACGGGCTCAAGGCGCAGATCGAGGCGGGCGAGCAGGGCGAGGAGGTCAGCCAGGCCCTGGCCCTGACCCAGCAACTGCTGGGCGAGGCGCAGCAGATGCTGTTGCAGCAGGTGGTGGATTTCGACGAGCTCGGCTGGCAGGCCGGGCAGCGCGCCCAGTTGCTCTACGATACGGCCCTGGCCTGCCGCATGCGCCCCTTCGCCGACGTGCTCACCGGGCAGAGCCGCATGGTGCGCGACCTCGGCCGTTCGCTGGGCAAGCAGGTGCGCCTGGAGATCGAAGGCGAGAAGACCCAGGTCGATCGCGACGTCCTGGAAAAGCTCGAAGCACCGCTGACCCACCTGCTGCGCAACGCCGTCGACCATGGCATCGAAATGCCCGAGCAGCGCCTGCTGGCGGGCAAGCCCAGCGAAGGCACCATCCGCCTGCGTGCCTCGCACCAGGCGGGGCTGCTGATTCTCGAATTGAGCGATGACGGCGGCGGTGTCGACCTCGACCGCCTGCGCCGCAGCATCGTCGAGCGGCACCTGTCGCCCGCCGAGACCGTGGCGCAGATGAGCGAGGCGGAATTGCTCACCTTCCTGTTCCTGCCCGGCTTCAGCCTGCGCGACAAGGTTACCGAGGTGTCCGGCCGCGGCGTCGGCCTGGATGCGGTGCAGCACATGGTCCGCCAGTTGCGCGGACAGATCGAGATGACCCAGGGCGGCGGCGAGGGCAGCCGTTTCCACCTGGAAGTGCCGCTGACCCTGTCGGTGGTGCGCAGCCTGGTGGTGGAAGTCAGCGGCGAGGCCTACGCCTTCCCCCTGGCCCATATCGAACGCACCCTGGAACTGCCGCCCGAAGCCATCGTGCAGATCGAGGGGCGCCAGCAGTTCTGGCATGACGGCCGGCATATCGGCCTGGTCTCGGCCAGCCAGTTGCTCAACCGCCCGGTCAGCCAGAACGGCGACCAGCGCATCAAGGTGGTGGTGATCCGCGAGCGCGACACCCTCTATGGCGTGGCCGTGGACCGCCTGATCGGCGAGCGGGTACTGGTGGTGATGCCGCTGGACGCGCGCCTGGGCAAGATCCAGGACATTTCTGCCGGCGCTCTGCTGGACGATGGTTCGGTGGTACTGATCGTCGACGTCGAGGACCTGCTGCGCTCGGTGGAAAAGCTCCTCAGCACCGGGCGCCTGGAGCGCATCGAGCGCCGTGGCGCCGCCCGCGAGGTGGCGCGCAAGCGCGTGCTGGTGGTGGACGACTCGCTGACCGTGCGCGAACTGCAACGCAAGCTGTTGAGCAACCGCGGCTACGAAGTGGCCGTGGCGGTGGATGGCATGGACGGCTGGAACGCCCTGCGCAGCGAGGATTTCGACCTGCTGATCACCGATATCGACATGCCGCGCATGGACGGCATCGAGCTGGTCACCCTGCTGCGCCGCGACAGTCGCCTGCAATCGTTGCCGGTGATGGTGGTGTCGTACAAGGACCGCGAGGAAGATCGTCGGCGCGGCCTGGACGCCGGTGCCGACTATTATCTGGCCAAGGCCAGCTTCCATGACGATGCCTTGCTGGATGCCGTGGTCGAGTTGATCGGAGGAGCGCAGGGATGAAGATCGCCATCGTCAACGACATGCCCCTGGCCGTGGAGGCCCTGCGCCGGGCGGTGGCCTTCGAGCCGGCGCACGAGGTGATCTGGGTCGCCAGCAATGGCCTGGAGGCGGTGCAGCGCTGCGCCGAGCAGACCCCCGACCTGCTGCTGATGGACCTGATCATGCCGCAGATGGACGGGGTCGAGGCGACGAAGCGGATCATGGCCGAATCGCCTTGCGCCATCGTCATCGTCACCGTGGATCGCCGGCAGAACGTGCACCGGGTGTTCGAGGCCATGGGCCACGGCGCGCTCGATGTGGTCGACACGCCCGTGCTCGGCGGTGGCGATCCGAAGGAGGCGGCGGCGCCGCTGTTGCGCAAGATCCTCAATATTTCCTGGTTGATCGGGCAGCAACGTGCGAGCAGCGTGCGTCCGGTCTCCACGCCGCTGCGCCAGGCCGCGCAGCGCCAGGGCCTGGTCGCCATCGGCTCGTCCGCAGGCGGGCCGGCGGCCCTGGAAGTCCTGCTCAAGGGGCTGCCCAAGGCGTTCCCGGCGTCCATCGTGCTGGTCCAGCACGTCGACCAGGTGTTCGCTGCGGGCATGGCCGAATGGCTCGCCAGCACGTCGGGACAGGACGTGCGCCTGGCCCGCGAGGGCGAGCCGCCGCAACCCGGCCGGGTCCTGCTGGCCGGCACCAACCACCATATCCGCCTGCTCAAGGACTGCACCCTGGCGTATACGGCGGAGCCGGTGAACGAGATCTACCGCCCCTCGATCGATGTGTTCTTCGAGAGCGTGGCGCGGTTCTGGCGCGGCGATGCAGTGGGCGTGCTGCTCACCGGCATGGGCCGGGATGGCGCGCAGGGGCTCAAGCTCATGCGCGAGCAGGGTTTCCTGACCATCGCCCAGGACCAGCAGAGCAGTGCGGTGTACGGCATGCCCAAGGCGGCCGTCGCCATCGACGCGGCCGTGGAAGTGCGTCCGCTGGAACGGATCGCCCCACGACTAATGGAAATTTTCCCGAAATGACGATATGTATTGCGTCACGCCGGCGTGCCGGCAGTGCCCAGGTGACAACGGATGAATGATCTACCGATCGACGGCTTTTTAACCGCTGACGAGAATTCGGCGATGGTCCTGCTGGTCGACGACCAGGCGATGATCGGCGAAGCCGTGCGCCGGGGCCTGGCCCAGGAAGAGAACATCGACTTCCACTTCTGTGCCGACCCGCACGAGGCGGTGGCCCAGGCCATGCGCATCAAGCCGACGGTGATCCTCCAGGACCTGATCATGCCGGGCCTCGACGGCCTGACCCTGGTCCGCGAGTACCGCGCCAATCCGGCGACCCAGGACATCCCGATCATCGTCCTGTCGACCAAGGAAGACCCGCTGGTGAAGAGCGCGGCGTTCGCCGCCGGGGCCAACGACTACCTGGTCAAGCTGCCGGACAACATCGAGCTGGTGGCGCGCATCCGCTATCACTCCCGCTCCTACCTGACCCTGCTGCAGCGCGACGAAGCCTACCGTGCCCTGCGGGTCAGCCAGCAGCAGTTGCTCGACACCAACCTGGTGCTGCAGCGACTGATGAACTCCGACGGCCTGACCGGGCTGTCCAACCGCCGGCACTTCGACGAATACCTGGAGCTGGAATGGCGCCGGGCCATGCGCGAGCAGTCGCAGCTGTCGCTGCTGATGATCGACGTCGACTACTTCAAGGCGTTCAACGACACCTTTGGCCACCTGGCCGGCGACGAGGCCCTGCGCCAGGTCGCCGAAGCGATCCGCGCCTGCTGCGCGCGGCCCAGCGACCTGCCGGCGCGCTATGGTGGCGAGGAGTTCTCCCTGGTCCTGCCGAACACCTCGCCGGGCGGCGCGCGGCTGGTGGCGGAAAAGCTGCGCCAGACCGTCGAGGCGGCGCGCATTGCCCACACCAGGCCGACCGAGGATTCCTGGCTGACCGTGAGCATCGGCCTGGCCACCCATGTCCCGGCCATCGGCAGCCATTGCCGGCAGTTGATCTCGGCGGCGGACGATGCGCTTTACCAGGCCAAGAACAACGGTCGCAACCGGGTCGGTGTGGCCTGAGGATAGCCTCGAACCCTGTGGGAGCGGGTTTACCCGCGATTGCGATAGTGGATTCACTACCGTCATCGCGGGTGAACCCGCTCCCACAGGTACTCGCCGAACCAATCCCCAAATACCTGCCACTGGTAGCTTGACCCTTGTAGCTGCTCCCCCCGCCTGCGTTATACTCCCCGGCTTTTCACCGAATTACGCACGAGAGCTGCCCGCCCATGGAAATCAACCCGATTCTGAATACCATCAAGGACCTCACCGAGCGTTCCGAGTCCATTCGGGGGTATCTTTGACTACGATCACAAGCATGACCGCCTGATCGAAGTCAACCGCGAGCTCGAAGACCCGAACGTCTGGAACAAGCCGGAATATGCCCAGGCCCTGGGCCGCGAGCGCGCCATGCTGGCGCAGGTCGTCGAGACCCTGGACAAGCTCTCCGGCGGCCTGGCCGACTGCAAGGACCTGCTCGACATGGCCGTCGAGGAGAACGACGAGGGCGCCGTCGAAGACGTCGTGACCGAGTTGCAGAACCTCGAAGAACAACTGGCCAAGCTTGAGTTCCGTCGCATGTTCAGCGGCGAGATGGACATGAACAACGCCTACCTGGACATCCAGGCCGGCTCCGGCGGCACCGAGGCGCAGGACTGGGCCAACATCCTGCTGCGCATGTACCTGCGCTGGGCCGACAAGCGCGGTTTCGACGCCACCATCATCGAGCTGTCCGAAGGCGAGGTCGCCGGTATCAAGGGCGCCACCGTGCACATCAAGGGCGAGTACGCCTTCGGCTGGCTGCGCACCGAGATCGGCGTGCACCGCCTGGTGCGCAAGAGCCCGTTCGACTCCGGCGCCCGTCGTCATACCTCGTTCTCGGCGGTGTTCGTCTCGCCGGAGATCGACGACAAGGTCGAGATCGAGATCAACCCGTCCGACCTGCGCATCGATACCTACCGCTCCTCGGGTGCGGGTGGCCAGCACGTCAACACCACCGACTCGGCGGTACGTATCACCCACGTGCCGACCAACACCGTGGTTGCCTGCCAGAACGAACGTTCCCAGCACGCCAACAAGGACACCGCCATGAAAATGCTGCGGGCCAAGTTGTATGAGCTGGAGATGCAGAAGCGCAATGCCGCGTCCCAGGCGCTGGAAGACAGCAAGTCGGACATCGGCTGGGGCCACCAGATCCGTTCCTACGTGCTGGACGACTCGCGCATCAAGGACCTGCGGACTGGCGTCGAGCGCAGCGACTGCCAGAAGGTCCTGGACGGCGACCTCGACCAGTACCTGGAAGCGAGCCTCAAGCAGGGGCTGTAAGCCGCACAACACTGCCGTGATCCCGGCCATGCGCCGGGATTGCGTGCCCTGCCCGGAAAGGGCAACGAATACCTGATGGAAAGAATGACGACATGAGCGACCTCAAGACCGAATCGCAAGACCTGCAACAGGAAGAAAACGCCCTGATCGCCCTGCGCAAGGAAAAACTTGCCGCCGAGCGCGCCAAGGGCCAGGCCTTCCCCAACGACTTCCGCCGCGACAGCTACTGCAACGACCTGCAGAAACAGTATGTCGACAAGACCAAGGAAGAGCTGGAAGCAGCCGCGATCCCGGTCAAGGTTGCCGGTCGCATCATGCTCAACCGCGGTTCGTTCATGGTCATCCAGGACATGACAGGGCGCATCCAGGTCTACGTCAACCGCAAGACCCTGCCGGAAGAAACCCTGGCTGCGGTGAAGACCTGGGACCTCGGCGATATCATCGCTGCCGAAGGCACCCTGGCCCGTTCCGGCAAGGGCGACCTGTACGTGGAAATGACCAGCGTGCGCCTGCTGACCAAGTCGCTGCGCCCGCTGCCGGACAAGCACCACGGCCTGACCGACACCGAGCAGCGCTATCGCCAGCGCTACGTCGACCTGATCGTCAACGAGGAAACCCGCGAAACCTTCCGCGTGCGTTCCCTGGTCATCTCGCACATCCGCAGCTTCCTGGCCAAGCGCGACTTCCTCGAAGTCGAAACGCCGATGCTGCAGACCATTCCTGGCGGCGCCGCGGCCAAGCCGTTCGAAACCCACCACAACGCCCTGGACATGCCGATGTTCCTGCGTATCGCACCGGAGCTGTACCTCAAGCGCCTGGTGGTCGGTGGCTTCGAGAAGGTCTTCGAGATCAACCGCAACTTCCGTAACGAAGGCGTTTCGACCCGGCACAACCCCGAGTTCACCATGCTCGAGTTCTACCAGGCCTACGCCGACTACACCGACAACATGGACCTCACCGAGGAACTGTTCCGCGAGCTGGCGCAGCTGGTCCTGGGCAGCACCGACGTGCCGTACGGCGACAAGGTGTTCCACTTCGGCGAGCCGTTCGTGCGCCTGTCGGTGTTCGACTCGATCCTCAAGTACAACCCGGAACTGACCGAAGCCGACCTGCTTGACGTCGACAAGGCCCGTGACATCGCCAGGAAAGCCGGTGCCAAGGTGCTGGGTCACGAAGGCCTGGGCAAGCTGCAGGTGATGATTTTCGAAGAGCTGGTGGAGAGCAAGCTGGAGCAGCCGCACTTCATCACCGAGTACCCGTTCGAAGTCTCGCCGCTGGCCCGTCGCAACGATGCCAACCCGAACGTCACCGACCGCTTCGAGCTGTTCATCGGTGGTCGCGAGATCGCCAACGCCTACTCCGAGCTCAACGACGCCGAAGACCAGGCCGAGCGCTTCCTCGCCCAGGTGGCCGAGAAGGATGCCGGTGACGACGAAGCCATGCACTTCGACGCCGACTTCGTTCGCGCCCTGGAATACGGCATGCCGCCGACCGCCGGTGAAGGCATCGGTATCGACCGCCTGGTGATGCTGCTGACCAACTCGCCGTCGATCCGCGACGTGATCCTGTTCCCGCACATGCGTCCGCAGGCCTGATCGATCTGAACAAGCCGCCTTTCGAGGCGGCTTTTTCATGCCCGAGAAAAACGCGGTCTGCAGTTGGAACGGGGCCCTGTGGGAGCGGGTTCACCCGCGATGACGTCGGTGAATTCGCCACCGTAATCGCGGCGGTCCGGCGTTCCGGTGAACCCGCTCCCACAGGGTCCTGCTGAATCAATCAGCTATGTGTTGTCTGTGATTCTTTGATATGAGGTAACCCCAGTGACTCCCGCAATGGCTCAACAAGGCGCCGCCGGCGTCGCCACCGCGGTCGCCGAAAGCGTCCAGTACCAGGGCCGCAAGGCCAGCCGCCAGGGCAGCGAGCAGCGCCGCCAGCAGATCCTCGACGCCGCCATGCGCATCGTCGTCCGCGATGGCGTGCGTGGCGTGCGCCATCGTGCCGTCGCGGCGGAGGCGGGCGTGCCGCTGTCGGCCACCACTTACTATTTCAACGACATCCAGGACCTGCTCAGCGACACCTTCGCCCAGTACGTCGAACGCAGCGCTGCCTACATGGCCAAGCTGTGGGAGAACACCGAGGTGGTCCTGCGCCAGTTGCTGGCCCAGGGCGATGGCAGCCCGGCCTCCCGCGCACGGCTGGCCGACGAGGTGGCGAAGATGACCGCCGAGTACGTCCAGCGTCAGTTGCACAACCGCCGCGACTTCCTCATGGCCGAACAGGCCTTCCGCCAGGAAGCCCTGCTGTGCCCACGCCTTGCCGAGTTGGTGAAGGCCCACGAGCAGATTCTCCTGCGCGGTACCTGCCAGTTGCTGCAGGTCGTGGGCTCGCGCCAGCCACAACAAGACGCCATTGTATTGACGGCAATCATCGAGCAGATGGAGTATCAGGGCCTGCTCGATGCCGCAAAACCGCAGGCTGAAGGGCAGATGCTCGCTATTCTTGTCCGTTACCTGCATCTGGTGCTGGCGGCGGAGTAAGTCGCGGGCGCCTTCAAGGAGATTTCGATGAACCCCTGGCGTGTGCTCCTGGCCCTGTCTTTCCTGCTGTTGAACGGCTGCCTGGTGACCTTCAACGAACCGATCCCGAGCAACCAGGCGGCGCCCAAGGCCCTGCTCGGCACCTGGTCGAGCAAGGACGCCTGGGGCGAGCCCCTCACCTTGCAGATCAGCCGTTCCGGCGGCAACGCCTACAAGGCGGTGGCCACGGCCAAGGGCAAGCCCCGCGAGGAATATGCCTTCACGGTGTCGCGCCATGGCAACCGCTGGTACCTGTCCGCCGGCGTGCCGAAGAAACTCGGCGGCAATTTCCTCATCGGCGGCTTCGAAGTGATCGATAACAAGGAACTGGTGGTCTACAACCTCGACGTCGAGCAGGTGACCCAGGCCCTGGACAAGAAAGAACTGAGCGGACGCACCCTCTCGGTGCCCGACGAGAACGGCGACGGGGTGTTGATCGACAGCCCAGCCGAGCGTGTGCTGGCATACCTGGATGATCCGGCCAACTCCGACCTGTTCGTCGAAGTGGCGCGGTTCCAGCGGGCTGGCAAATGATGAGGAACAAGGAGTGAGCGTGGACGAGTACCAGCAGACGATCCGGACCCTGTCCGACCGCATTGTCCAGGCACAGACGCCGATTCGCGTGCTCGACGCGGTGAAGTGGGACGACAGCATCCGCCAGGGTTTCCTCAAGGCCAAGGGCAAGGAGCCGCCGGCGGTGGACCGCGCCTATTACCTGAACCGGCCGTTGTCCTTCGACTCGGCGGCGTTGAAGCTGGAGTTCCAGAACATCGAGCGTGACATCACCCGCCAGTTGGGCCAGTTCAACCCGGTCGGACAGATCATGCGGCGCATGTGCAAGGAATACCGCATGGTGGTGCGCATGCTCGAAGCGCGCGGCACCGAGGACTTCGGCCTGATTTCCCAGGAGCTGTACGGCGCGGCGTCCGACGCCTTCCACGCCGGCGACCCGACCCTGGCCGACCTTGGCCTGATGCTCTCCGACTACCTGAACAACATCGACGGCCGCGGCGACCTCAAGGACGAGCCGAAGAACCTCAACGCCAAGCAGGCCGTGGAAATCCTCCAGCAGCGCCTGAACAAGACGTTCGGCGAGGCCGAGGGCACCATCCGTGTGTTCGAGTCCGACGGTATCGTCGCCGATGCCGCTGCGGGCGCCGACTACATCAAGATTCGCGCCGACGCCATGTTCAACGGTCGCGACGTGCGCGCCCTGGAGGTCCACGAGGGGCTGGTCCACGTCGGCACCACCCTCAACGGCCTCAACCAGCCGATCTGCACCTTCCTGGCCAAGGGCCCGCCCTCGTCGACGGTGACCCAGGAAGGCCTGGCGATCCTCATGGAGGTAATCGCCTTTGCCTCCTACCCGAGCCGCCTGCGCAAGCTGACCAACCGCACCCGCGCCATCCATATGGTCGAGGAGGGCGCCGATTTCCTGCAGGTCTACGAGTTCTTCCGCGCCCAGGGCTTCGAGATGCCGGAAAGCTACTCCAACGCCAGCCGCGTGTTCCGCGGCTCGGTGCCCAATGGCATGCCGTTCACCAAAGACTTGTCCTACCTCAAGGGCTTCATCATGGTTTACAACTACATTCAGTTGGCCGTGAGAAAGGGCAAGCTCGAACAGATCCCGTTGCTGTTCTGCGGCAAGACCACCCTGGAAGACATGCGCACCCTGCGCCAGCTGGTGGACGAGGGGCTGGTGGAGCCGCCCAAGTACCTGCCGGAGCAGTTCCGCGACCTCAACGCCCTGTCGGCGTGGATGTGTTTCTCCAACTTCCTCAACCATCTGAGCCTGGACCGGATTGAAGCCGACTACTCGAACATTCTCTGAGCGCTGGCGCGGGACCCTGGTCCTGTGCCTGGTGCTGCTGGGCCTGTCCGGGTGCAGTTCGCTGTTGTTCTATCCCGAGCCCGGGCAGCCATTCACGCCTGAAAAAGCCAGCATCGCCTGGCGCGACGTGACCCTGACCGCCGCCGACGGCACCCGCCTGCATGGCTGGTGGTTGCCGGCCAAGGAGGGCGTCGAGGTGAAGGGCACCGTGCTGCACCTGCACGGCAACGGCGGCAACCTGGCCTGGCACCTCGGTGCCAGCTACTGGCTGCCGGAGCAGGGTTACCAGGTGCTGATGATCGATTACCGTGGCTACGGGCTGTCCCAGGGCAAGCCGACGCTGCCGGAGGTCTACCAGGACATCGGCGCCGCGTTCGACTGGCTGGACCGGGCACCGGCGGTGCGCGGCAAGCCCCAGGTACTGCTGGGACAGAGCCTGGGTGGCGCGATGGCGATCCATTACCTGGCGCAGCATCCCGAGCAGCAGGCGCGCTTCAAGGCAATGGTGTTCGATGGCGTGCCGGCGAGTTACCGCGACGTTGGCCGCTTTGCCTTGAGCACGTCATGGCTGACCTGGCCATTGCAGGTGCCGCTGTCGTGGCTGGTGCCGGATGGCGACAGCGCGATCCGCTCGATCGCGCAGCTCAGGACCACGCCGAAACTGATCTTCCATAGCATCGACGATGCCCTGGTGCCCATGGACAACGGCATCCGCCTGTACCAGGCCGCGCCACCGCCGCGGGTGCTGCAACTGGTACGGGGTGGGCACGTGCAGACCTTCGGCGACCCGACCTGGCGCCAGGTCATGCTGCGTTTCCTCGAAGATCCCAAGCATTTCAACGGCCTGCGCCGGCTGGCCGAAGTTCCCAATTACCCTGACGAGAAGTCGCAATGAGTGAAGAACGCAACGCCATTCCCCTGATCATCACCGGAGTCTGCAGCATCGTCGGCACGGTCTGCGCCCTGTGGTACTACGGCTATCTGCATTTCGCCAAACCGGAGGATGCGCTGCTGCTCTCGGAATTCACCATGCTCAAGACTGTCCCGGGCGAGGACTACAAGCTCTCCATCAACCCCGCGCCGCAGATGGCCCAGTGCATCGATGGCGTGCTGGTGCTGTTCGACATGCAGCAGAAAGGACTGACCGGCGTGCTGGTGGACAACAAGAAGCAGGCGGTGCGCTGTATGGGGCAGGAGACGCCGCAGGAGGTCAAATGACCTTGTGTTGAGTTTTCCGTCAATCTCAGTGGGTAACCCGGGAGATGGCCGTTTCATAAACCTGGTTCTTCTCCCGTTTGCCCACCGCAATCACCAGTACCACCAAGTGCCTGTCGATGACCTGGTACACCAGCCGGTGGCCAGAGCTGCGCAGCTTGATCTTGTAGCAGTCTGGCATCCCTGAAAGCTTGTCGGATTCAACCCGCGGCCCTGCAAGCCTGGATTTCAGCTTTTTGGCCAGTTGCAGGCGGATCGCCGCATCCAGCCTGTCGAACTCCTTCCTCGCTCTCAGATTGAATTCCAGTACGTATTCATTTGCCGCTTCCTTCGGCATCTGCGATGAGCTCATCGATGTCTACCCTGACGGTGGGCTCGCCACGCCGCTGGCGTACCAGCTCCGCCAGTTGGGCATCATCGATCAGGTCCATCATCGCTTCGTAGCGGTCCGGTGGGACCGCGTAGAAAGCAGGTGCGTTCCTGTTGAGGATGACCACGGTTTCGCCTTTGCCTTCGCGCAAGGTGCCCATTGGATCTTTCTTGAGGTCGGTGACCGATGCGGCTATATCGGCCAGCACCGCAAATGTCATTGCCATGGCAACACTTCCTGTCGAGTTCTGCTGTCAGGGGAAGGCCTTATGATCGGTAGTCTCCATCCGGATCAAAGCCGATGAAACAGGATGGAGATGTTAGCTCTTTGAAAGGTGTCTTTAAAGGTGCTTTTAAAGCGGCCTTTCTTGAGGTTTCTCAAAAAAAATCCCGCCAACTGGCGGGATTTTTCGTCACAGCCTGAACGTTATTGCACGCTGCTCATGCTGCGAGGCGCCACCGGCTGGTTGTCGTTGGAAATGGTCACTTCCACCCGACGGTTCTGCGCGCGGCCCGAGTTGCTGGTGTTGTCCGCCACCGGATATTCCTTGCCATAGCCCTGGGCGACGATACGGGCCGGGTCGACGCCGGCACGCACCAGCGCCATGCGCACCGAGTTGGCGCGACGTTCGGACAGGCTCTGGTTGTAATTGGCGCTGCCGACGCTGTCGGTGTAGCCCTCGACGATCACCTTGCGGTCAGGGTTTTCCTGGAGGAACTGCGCCAGCTTGGTGATGTTCGGGTAGGCGCTGCCCTTGAGCTCGGCCTTGTTGAAGTCGAACAGCACGTCACCGAAGGTCACCAGGGTGCCGCGGTCGGTCTGCTTGGCGTTGAGGCTTTCCTGCAGCTTCTTGATCTGCGCGTCGCGGGCGTCGAGGCGGGCCTGGGCGCGCTGGGCGGCGGCGTTCTTCAGGTTGGCTTCGGCCGTGCGCAGGGCGATGGTCTGCTTGGCCACCTCGACGCGCTGGTTGGTCAGGTAGGCCAGTTGGTCGACCTTCTTCGCGTCTTCCTTGTCCATGTAGGCCTTGTCGGCCTTGTTCAGCCAGTCCTGGGCGTCCTTGGTCTCGAGGGCCGCGACCTTGCTCGACTGCGGGTCGCTTTGCAGCGCGGAGAAGTTGGTCCGGGCCGACTCCAGGTTCGGGTTCGGCTGCGTGGCGCAGGCCACCAGGCCCATGCTCATGGCCAGGAGGGCGGGGATCATCACGTGATTACGCATAATGTTCATCCTTTGATCGATTACGAATGCTCGGGGCGGCGGCGCTTACGGCTGCGGCTGCATCGGGTCGGCGGCGCGCATGCCTTCCTCGCGCACGTCCTCGACACCCTGGCGGGCATCCTGCAGGGCTTTCTGGGCTTTCATGGCCTGGGCCTTGCGTTCGGCGACGCGGGCATCCCACTCAGCCTGTTCGGCGAGGAGCTTCGCTTCGTCGTACTTCTTGTCGTGCATGGCGATTTCGGCCTGCTTGAACTTGTCCTGCGCGGCTTTCATTTCCACGGCGGCATATTCGGTGCCGCCGGCGCTGACGGCCGAGTTCACCGCCGACTGGGTCACGGCGTACTGCTCGGTAGGCGGCTTGCCAGCGCAACCGGCCAGAACCAGGCTGCTGCCCAGGGCCAGGGCGGCGAGTTTGATCCCGCGCAGTTGGAACGGGGATTTCTCGATGCGGGTCTTCATGGTGGTCAACTCCATTGGATCACTCCTGATGAACGACGAGGTCCGTAACAGTCCATCGACACGCCTCACCGGATCAGGGCCCGGGAGGTGATTTTGCCGTAGTGGCTAATGGCTCGGAGTCAGGCGTTTTCGCAAAAGTTCAGAAAAAGTGCCGCTTGATGGCGACTTTTTCTGACTGAATGGTCAGTGGAGAAAGGCGGGAACTTTTGTTGTGAAACGAGGGTAGGGGGCCGGCTTGCGACCCCCTTGGACTCAGTGCTTCGAGCCGTCCGCAGCCTGGCTCAGGGCCTGCAGGTGGCGACGGGAAAGGGCGAGAAAACGCGGGGTAGGGCCGACATCCTCGGAAAGCGGGGCTACAAAGGAAAATTTTGCGGTCGAGGTAAGCCAGCACAGCCCAGCTTAGACCAAGTCTGTGGAGGGCAGTGGTCTCATCAGGGTGGCAAGCTCAGCACCGTTTCGTGGTGTGCCTGAGCGTTCGATGTTAAAACGCCTGTATAGGATTCCCCTGAATGATGGCGAGCTATGAGCGATGGCACCAAGGAAGAGCAAGGAGGCAGAGGTCGTGGGAGAAGGGCCGAGCGTTGGCACCCGTGATGACTTTTCTGAAACCACCAAAATCGAGCTACTGATAAGAGCTGCAAACCTGTGTTCGCGTTGCCGTGTCTTCACGGTCGGCTCAACTCATGCTGGTGACAGGAAAAACAGCATTGGAGTCGCTGCACATATTTGTGCCGCTGCCTCTGGACCGGGGGCTAAACGGTATGACCCAAACCAAACCAAAGCCGAAAGAAAACACCTCGATAACGGCATTTGGATGTGTTATTCGTGCTCCAAGCTGATCGATAACGAAGAAACCTTCCATACGGCTGATCGTTTAAGAGAAATGAAGGCCGCTCATCAAGCCTACGTTTCGTCTTTGGTTGGCGTAATTCCGATGGCACCGTTTGAGGCTGAAAACAAAATTCGTGCTGGTATTATCGAAGCTACTACATTTTTGATTTGTAAAGCTGGTAGTCCAGCTAGGTTTGACGTTTCAGCCGTTGTTGAAGGTTATGAGGATTCCATAAATAGTCTTGATCCAAATTTTAGAGTGGAGGTTACTGCTACGAGTGATGCGGTGGTGCATCAGTTGATTCCCATAGTAAGTCCCGCTCCAGAAATTCAGATGGTTTTCAATGATGATGCAGTTGAAGCCGCTGATTTGGCATGGCAACACATGACAGAAGTGGGCGACTCCATCCACATACCCACCAAAAATTTTAAATTTGTCGGGTCTAAGCTTTTTGAGCATCTTAGTGAAGTGAGTGATGGGGGGACGTTGACACTGACCCCCCTTAAAAGACGACTTGAGACGACCATCTATTTTAAAGGTGATGGGCAGGAGTTCGAGTTTGCCTCTACTGAGTCTCTGATGGGAAGAGGCTCCAAGCAATTCGATATCGAAGGCTCTGCGTTAGGTGGTTTTTTCACATATCGCTACTTCATTCGTAGTGAGTCCACGATAGATGCAAGCTTTACGTTTGATGTTGCTGGATGGTTGGGGCAGTCGCTTGATAACTTGAGTCATTATTATCGTATTAAGCGGGCCTATGATTTCTTATTGAAGTATCCAGATTTAAGTGTGGTAATCGAGATTGTCTTGAACGGAAAGCCTTTGCGGCTTTGGGAGGGAGCTGAAACAGACTATTCATCATTATTTTCCCGATTGAAAGAAATTGTGGAGATAGCTGAGTTTTCCCGAACGATAGCGTCAAAGCTCTCGCAACAGGTGGTTTTGAAACGCTTGGAGTTGACAAGGCAAGATGAAAGATTTGTTGAGCTATACGGCAATCTGTACAAAGGTGAGGTTGTACGGAAGCTTGATTATGGCGAAAAGATATTCACTGCTCGTATAGCTGATGCACAGCGTGAGAGTATTAAGGTGTTCTGCTCAGAAGAAGAGTCAGAAGTCAAAATTCAGAAAGCTCCCATAATAGATTTCTTTGGCAACTTAATTAGAATGCCAACGATGACTAAAACGGTTTCATGTTTTGACATGGTTTTTTTCTCCAGCATCCGTCAAGATGATAGGGGGAGTCTATGGTGCATCGGATTAGCAAATCATTCTAGTGAATCGATAATTTCAATTACTCCCGATGAAATTCCCCTGCTTTGCGATGATGAGAATTTTGCACATGGATGAGGTTACGCTGATGGATCGAAGTCGCGTCCTTCATGAAGCACTTGAACAGTGTGGGCGGGAGAATCCAGAGGAAGTCATCCAACGTGTGAAACGTCTCGACCTAGGGCTACCAGCCGAGGATGAATTCGCCGTCATCTGTAGCTGGCTCGGGAAGTGCTCGCTGGTCCATAAACTGGATCAGCAGCAAATTCCGAAATCTTCCCGAGAAACCTATCAGGTTCCCGATTTACTGGCAGTTTTCAACACTGCAAATAACCAGTATAGGGTTCTCGTTGAAGTCAAAACTAAGCAAGAAAAAATCCTCACTCTCAGAGCGAAAGACAGGGAAAAATTGCTCAAGTATGGTGAAATGCTTGGGCTGCCTGTCTTGTTTGCGTGGAAGTATCACGGCCTTTGGATGTTGTTTGACATTTCGTTGTTCGAGCGATTTAACAAAAATTATCGAATCGACTTATTTACTGCTATATCTAATAGCTTGATGAGTCTCCTAGCGGGTGACATGAATTATCAGCTAGGGGAGGGTGTAGGTCTTTATCTAAAATTTAAAAAAGACGAAATACATGGCAGTGATGAAAGCGTAGAGACTTGGAAAGCAAAAATTGAAGACGTTTATCTTCGTGATTTCAATGGTGAAAAACAATACAGATTTTCGCCCAAAACCCTTTCGATTCTGAACACTTGCGAGATTGAAGAAAATACAGAAGTAGATGAGGAGTACATCAGTCAAAGTTTCGTCGTTCGTCCAGACACAGGGAATATGGCACATAGAGCCATGGAAAAACTACTGAAGATGGCTGATGCTGACACAAACATTCATTGGCGGTCTCTGCTGGTTGATGAGTCACCTCTTCACTCTATAGCTGATTTTCAAAGTGCCTTAGATGAAGCTTTGAAGCAGAAATTTGTAAAATATATTCTTATCCAACATCCTCGGCAATATCCAGCTTTCATAAGGGATGATGATAAAGCTCAAGGGGTTGATTGATGTCTGTTATCCAAGTTGAAAAAGCATTACATGATTTCGCCGTTAGGAAAACGGGTTCTGCAATTGTCTTGAAAGGGGAGTGGGGGACTGGTAAGACTTATCTTTGGAACTCCATAATCAAGAAATATAGCTCAAATTTTGGTCGTGGTAATTACTCATATGTGTCATTGTTCGGTATTAACTCACTGGCCGACTTGAAGCGTTCGATTTTTGAGAATACGGTGCCATCTGCTAAGGCGAATACTGTCACCAGTAAAGATTCTGTCATCGAAAATTTAAAGAAGTTAGATTTTAGCGATGCACTAGGCGGGCTGAGAAAAATATTTAGCTTTGGGAAGGAAGCTAAAATTCCATTTGTGGGAAGTTTTGGTGGTGTAATTGATTCAATTCAGTATTCTTTGGTATCAGATACCATCATCTGTATCGACGATTTTGAACGTCGAGGTAAATCGCTATCAGCGAGAGACGTTTTAGGTTTGGTTTCAAATCTGATCGAGTCTAAAGACTGCTCAGTTATTCTAGTCCTCAATGAGGGGTCGCTAGATAAAGACGATGAATTCTTCATCTTCAGCGAAAAAGTTTTTGATTACGAAGTAGCATTTAGTCCTTCCGTGCAAGAGTCGGTTAAACTTGTTTTCGACTGTGCAGGGGAGGATCGTAAAGAGATAGCTGAGAATGCGATAAAATTAAATATAAATAATATACGGTTGTTGAAAAAAATTGCCCTATTTGCAGACGTGCTCGATGGTGCTTTGAAAAATTCTCATTCTAGAGTAATTCAGCAGGCTCATAATACATTGCCTCTAGCAGTGCTTGCTGTGTATGGAGGGGACAAGAGTAAGGTTGATGTTGATTTTATCTTGACTTATCAAGGTAGTTTGTTTTCATATATGCCAGATGATCCTAATGCATCAGCAGATGAACTAGAAAGCAAGCGAATTGAGAAGGAAAAAAGTAGTTATCTTGATGAATACGGCTTTGGAAGGTGTGATGAGTTTGATGTTGCAATAATTAATCTGATAAAGAAAGGTTATGCAGATGAAGAAGCATTAGGGGTCCTTGTCGATGCTTTAGAAAAAAAGATAAAACATGATGCGGATATTGCTCTTCTTGGGCGAGCATGGGATTTGTTTCATTCGTCTTTCGGTAATAATGAAGAGGAGGTTTTTAGTGCATTTGAACAGGCGATTTCTAAGGCCTTGCAATATTTCACGTTAAATGATCTAGATTCGATTGCGTCTATTTATTATGATGTGGGTCGAGAGGGGGTGATTAACTCAGTGATTGATAATTACTGTTCTAATACCCTTCCTGTATCTGGGGTTCGGGAAAAAGATGAAGTTTATCCTTGGCCGCGTAATTCTTATCTGGTAATGAGGCTTGATGAATATTTTTCTAGCTTAGCAGTGAAGGGGGACTTGTCTGATCTCGTTCTCGCAGTCGTAAAGGGGGCGGGCTTCCCAGATGGGGATCTTAGAAGAGGGATAGCCCAAAAAGGGGATAATGAATTTTATGAGTATTTTGGTGGTTTGGAAGGTAAGGACTTCACACGGCATGCTAGAGCTTTACTGAAGTGTGGTGAGGTTCGTTCGCATGACAAGGATATTACGGACGATTTTAGAGGTATTTTTATGAAAACTTATGGTGCGTTGCTGAAGCTTTCAGAGCTGACACCGTTGAATCGGGTTCGGATGAGTAAGTTTAAAGAATACGAAAAACTTTACGCTCAGGTAGAGGAAGAGTCGCGTCTTGAACAGAATCAACCTGAATAGCTCCAAGCTAGGCTAGATTCAGTCTTTCAGACCCTATTCCCGGAGGGCCTTTGAAATTGCTTTCTCAGCTTCGACGTATGCAGGTGTCTTACCAGCATCTGCATAAACCTCTTCACCTTCTTCGATTCTGATGACTTGAGAGCCTTTCTCGTAGGGAATAGCTTGCTCTGCTTCCTGTACAGCGGATTGCAAAAGGCCTTCAGTGATGGTGGCCTCATCGAGTCCATACGCCTCTGCGAAAGCCTTAATTTTGACAAGATCGTGCTTTCTGAGAGTCAGGGTGTACTCCACTCGATCAGCAGCTTCTTGGGATTTGCTTTCCCACCGGTCGAGCATTTTTTTGAAGGTGTCCATGGTCTACCTCTCTATATATGCAGTGATTCCAAAGTCAGATCGACATAGCGGCTTACGGTTCGGGCTGGCCCCAGCAAACCCAAGGGGTACGTGGCCTAAGCCGGTTTTCGTATTTTTCCTATCGTGTGCTCGCTTTCCTCATACAGCGGATCGCCTTCCTCGTCGGTAGCGATCACCTGCTGTCCCTGGATGTAGGGGAAGCTGGCCTCCAGTTCTTCCAGGGCTGCGCCGAGCAGTTCGCCGAGCAGTTCTTCAGGGCTGCGCTTGGGGTACATCTCGGCCAGCGCAGCCAGGCGCGCCGTCGCTTCGACGTCAAGGTGCAGGGTGTGACCGGTGGGGCTCAGGCGGCCTTTGGCGTTCTGTTCCCAGGACTGTGCAAGTTCGCGAATCTTCATGATGTCCTCCGTAAATCCATTGGGACTGGTTAAAGCGTAGCCAGTTCGTCCGCGCCCGTGCCTTGAAAGCACCACCGGTAGTGGGGCACTCTGCAAGAAAGGCGGTTTTTCCAGGGTATGGAGAAGGTGATGACCGATATCGATGTGCGCTTGCGGGAAGATGTCCATCTGTTGGGCGAGCTGTTGGGAGACACCGTGCGCGACCAGCACGGCGACGCTTTCCTGCAGAAGATCGAGGCGATCCGCCATAGCGCCAAGGCCGATCGCAGTGGCGGCGAGGAACAGCTCAGCTCGACCCTCGCCGACCTCGCCGACGACGAGTTGCTGCCGGTCGCCCGGGCCTTCAACCAGTTCCTCAACCTGGCCAACATCGCCGAGCAGTACCAGTTGATCCGTCGCCGCGATGCCGACCAGCCGGAGCCGTTCGAGGCCCGGGTCCTGCCGGAGCTGCTGGCCCGCCTCAAGGCGGCCGGGCACAGCGACGACGCCCTGGCTCGCCAGCTGGGCAAGCTGAGCATCGAACTGGTACTGACCGCCCATCCCACCGAAGTGGCGCGGCGCACCCTGATCCAGAAATACGACGCCATCGCCGCGCAACTGGCAGTCCAGGACCACCGCGACCTGACCCCCGCCGAGCGCGAGCAGGTCCGCGAGCGCCTGCAACGGCTGATTGCCGAGGCCTGGCATACCGAGGAAATCCGTCGTACCCGGCCGACTCCGGTAGACGAGGCCAAGTGGGGCTTCGCCGTGATCGAGCATTCCCTCTGGCATGCCATTCCCAGCCATATGCGCAAGGCCGACCAGGCCCTGCATGCCGCCACCGGCCTGCGCCTGCCGCTGGAAGCGGCGCCGATCCGCTTCGCCTCGTGGATGGGCGGCGACCGTGACGGCAACCCCAATGTCACGGCCGCGGTGACCCGCGAAGTACTGCTGCTGGCGCGCTGGATGGCCGCCGACCTGTTCCTGCGCGACGTGCATTCTCTCGCCGCCGAATTGTCGATGCAGCAGGCCAGCCCCGCGTTGCGGGCCAAGGTCGGCGACTGCGCCGAGCCTTACCGCGCGGTGCTCAAGCCGCTGCGCGAACGTCTGCGCGAGACCCGCGCCTGGGCCCAGGCCGCCCTGACCAGCGCCCAGGTGCCCGGACCACAGGTGCTGCAGGACAACCGCGAGCTGTTCGAGCCGCTGCACCTGTGCTTCGAGTCCCTGCATGAATGCGGCATGGGTGTTATCGCCGACGGCCCTCTGTTGGACTGCCTGCGCCGCGCGGTGACCTTCGGCCTGTTCCTGGTCCGCCTCGATGTGCGCCAGGACTCGTCCCGGCACAGTGCCGCCCTCAGCGAAATCACCGACTACCTCGGCCTTGGCCGCTATGCGGAGTGGGACGAAGACACCCGCATCGACTTCCTCCAGCGCGAACTGCAAAGCCGTCGGCCGTTGTTGCCGGCGCACTTCAAGCCCCAGGACGACACCGCCGAGGTGCTTGCCACCTGTCGCGAGATCGCCGCAGCGCCAGCAGCCTCGCTGGGTTCCTACGTGATCTCCATGGCCGGCGCCGCTTCCGACGTGCTGGCGGTGCAACTGCTGCTCAAGGAGGCCGGTCTGTTGCGGCCGATGCGCGTGGTGCCGCTGTTCGAAACCCTCGCCGACCTGGATAACGCCGGCCCGGTGATGCAGCGCCTGCTCGGCCTGCCGGGCTATCGCGCCGGTTTGCATGGCCCGCAGGAGGTGATGATCGGCTACTCCGACTCCGCCAAGGATGCCGGCACCACCGCCGCAGCCTGGGCGCAGTACCGGGCCCAGGAAACCCTGGTGCGGATCTGCCGCGAGCAGGAAGTCGAACTTCTGCTGTTCCACGGTCGTGGTGGCACCGTCGGCCGTGGCGGCGCGCCAGCGCATGCGGCAATCCTCTCCCAACCACCGGGCTCGGTGGCCGGGCGCTTCCGTGCCACCGAACAGGGCGAGATGATCCGCTTCAAGTTCGACCTGCCGGATATCGCCGAGCAGAACCTCAACCTCTACCTGGCCGCCGTGCTCGAAGCCACCTTGCTGCCGCCACCGCCGCCGCAGCCGGCGTGGCGCGAACTGATGGACCAGCTGGCTGCCGACGGGGTCAAGACCTACCGCGGCGTGGTGCGGGAGAACCCGGACTTCGTCGAGTACTTCCGCCAGTCGACGCCCGAGCAGGAGCTCGGCCGCCTGCCGCTGGGCAGTCGCCCGGCCAAGCGCCGTGCCGGGGGGATCGAGAGCCTGCGGGCGATCCCGTGGATCTTCGGCTGGACCCAGACCCGCCTGATGCTGCCGGCCTGGCTTGGCTGGGAGGCGGCCCTCAACAATGCCCTGGCCCGTGGCCAGGGGCCGCTGCTGGCGCAGATGCGCGAGCAATGGCCGTTCTTCCGCACGCGCATCGACATGCTGGAAATGGTCCTGGCCAAGGCCGACGCGGAAATCGCCCGTTCCTACGACGAACGTCTGGTGCAACCGCAACTGCGACCTTTGGGTGAGCATCTGCGCGACCTATTGTCGCAGGCGTGCCAGGTGGTGCTGAGCCTGACCGGCCAGTCGGTGCTACTGGCGCACAGCCCGGCGACCCTGGAGTTCATCCGCCTGCGCAACACCTACCTGGACCCGCTGCACCTGCTCCAGGCCGAGCTGCTGGCCCGCTCGCGGGAACGCGAAGCCGCTCTGGACAGCCCGTTGGAGCAGGCCCTGCTGGTGACCGTGGCGGGTATCGCGGCGGGATTGCGCAACACGGGTTGAGTGTCAGATGGATAGCTTCGGGGTGTCAGATTGCGCCCCGAAGCTTGTAATAAATGTCTGTATGAGTGGTCGGTTGCGCTGGGCGCAACCTGTATGCGCCGTGGCTTCTTGTCGCAGGTTTTTCCGACTTTCGACCGCTTGTATGGTCCCGGTGCGCTGTGTATCTTGGGCAGCCTTTTGACCGATTTATGGTCATCGCCCGATTTCCTGCGATTCGCCAATCCTGCGAATCCATTGATTTGCTTATAAAAAATGAGGAGCACAAGATGCGCGTAATTCTGCTGGGAGCTCCCGGGGCCGGTAAAGGTACTCAGGCAAAGTTCATCACCGAGAAGTTCGGTATTCCGCAGATCTCCACCGGCGACATGTTGCGTGCCGCAGTCAAGGCCGGCACTCCGCTGGGCCTGGAAGCCAAGGCCGTGATGGACGCTGGCAAGCTGGTCTCCGACGACCTGATCATCAACCTGGTCAAGGACCGTATCGCCCAGCCGGACTGCGCCAACGGTTTCCTGTTCGACGGTTTCCCGCGCACCATTCCTCAAGCTGAAGCCATGGTCGCCGCCGGTGTCTCGCTGGACGCCGTGGTCGAGATCGCTGTCGACGACGAAGAGATCGTCCAGCGTATCGCCGGCCGCCGCGTGCACCTGGACTCCGGTCGCGTCTACCACGTGGTCTACAACCCGCCAAAAGTGGAAGGCAAGGACGACGTCACCGGCGAGGACCTGATCCAGCGCCCGGACGACAACGAAGAAACCGTGCGTGGCCGCCTGAAGGTCTACCACGAGCAGACCAAGCCGCTGGTGGACTTCTACCAGAAGCTGGAAGCCGCCGACGGCAAGCCGAAGGTCAGCCACATTCCTGGTGTCGGTTCGGTCGAAGCCATCACCGCCAAGGTACTGGCAGCCCTGAGCTGATCCCCGCCTCGTATCGCCAACGGCCCGCTTGCGGGCCGTTGTCGTTTATACTGCCGCTCTTTTTTCTCTCGCCTGGAACCCCCGATGACCACCTTGCTGGCCCTGGATACCGCCACTGAAGCCTGCTCCGTCGCCTTGCTGCACGATGGCAAGATCACGAGCCACTACGAGGTGATCCCGCGCCTGCATGCACAGAAGCTGCTGCCGATGATCCAGGCCCTGCTGGCCGATGCCGGCGTTGCCCTGAAGGATGTCGATGCCATCGCCTTCGGTCGCGGCCCGGGGGCCTTCACCGGGGTGCGCATCGCCATTGGCGTGGTTCAGGGCCTGGCCTTCGCTTTGGAGCGTCCGGTGTTGCCGGTGTCCAACCTGGCGGTGCTGGCCCAGCGCGCCTTGCGCGAGCATGGCGCCCACCGCGTAGCCGCTGCCATCGATGCGCGAATGGACGAAGTCTATTGGGGCTGCTATGAGGAAGTAGAAGGGGAGATGCGTTTGCAGGGGGCAGAGGCCGTATTGCCGCCCGAGCAGGTTGCGCTTCCCGCAGGTGCCGGCGGTCCATGGTTTGGTGCCGGTACCGGCTGGGGTTACGCAGAGCGCCTGGCGGCCAAGGTGGATGGCCAGGACGCCAGCATGCTGCCTCACGCGCTGGACCTGCTGACCCTGGCGACATTCGCCTGGCATCGTGGTGAAAGGGTGCCGGCGGAGCAGGCCCAGCCTGTCTACCTGCGCGACAAAGTGGCGACGCCGAAGAAGAGCGGATGACCTCCGGTCGGTTATCGCCGTTTGCCGTAAACCAAATTGTGTATATGTGGTCCAGTTATCAGTAGCGCATTTGCAAGGGAACTCAGGTGCCGCTAAATTGCCATCATCGGCCCTGAGTACATCTGCATGCGTATCGACGGCTTTTCCTCATCGAGTTACCCGCTCAAGCGCCCTCAGCGCAAGGGACCGGTGCGCGTGGAAGAGTCGGATGACGACATCGTCGCCGAAGTCGAGGCGCAGCCTGCGGGCAACCCGGGCAACGCCCAGCGCAGTACGCCCAACCTGCCGGCCCGGCCGCAGGACATGATCTTTCCCCGCGCACGCGACCGCCGCACCGCCGGTGCCCTGGCCAGCTACCTGACCACGGCCGGCTTCGTCGATTGGGAGATGGAAGTACTGGGGCTGGATCTGTACATTTGAGCCAATGAGCTCACTATCCCTGCCTTATTTCCTCGGTTGTCCCTCCTGGAGCGAAAACGCCTGGCGCGATTACCTGTATCCCGCCGCCGCGAAGAGCACCGATTTCCTTGGTCTGTACTGCCAGGTCTTCAATGCCGTCGAAGGCAATACCACCTTCTATGCGCGGCCCGCACCGGCCACGGTCGAGCGTTGGGCGCAGATCATGCCCACGCATTTCCGCTTTACCGCCAAGTTTCCCGGCGATATCAGTCATAGCGGCGATCTGCGCGCGCAGCTGGATGCCGCGCGCAGCTTCGTGCAACTGCTCAAGCCCCTTGGCGGTCGGGTCGCGCCGTACTGGTTGCAACTGCCGGCGAGCTTCGGTCCGGCGCGCCTGGGCGAGTTGCTGCACTTCGTCGACGAGATCGGCGTGTCGGTGGCGGTCGAGGTGCGCAACGATGCCTTCTTCGCCAAGGGCGAGGAGGAGCGCCAGCTCAACCGCCTGCTGCATGAGCGTGGCATCGAACGCATCTGCCTTGACCCGCGGGCACTGTTCAGTTGCACTTCTCGCGAGGCCAGCGTGCTGCACGCTCAATCCAAGAAGCCGCGGGTGCCACCGCGGCCCACGGCGTTCAGCCAGCACCCGCAGGTGCGCTTCATCGGGCATCCCAAGCTTGAGGCCAACGAATCTTTCCTCCTGCCGTGGCTGGACAAGGTCGCCGCGTGGATCGAGGAAGGCCGTAGCCCCTATGTCTTCCTGCATACCGCCGACAACCGCCTGGCTGCGGCCCTGGCCCAGCGTTTCCATCATGGCCTGATGGAGCGCCTGCCGGGGTTGCCGAACCTGCATGAACCCGAGCGGGGACCGCAGGTCGAACAACTTGGCCTGCTCTGATTTCCCGCCGTCTGCCCTGGGAGTACCACCATGGATGTGCAAACCCTGCGTGCCGAAGCCTTCAAGGCGCTGCATGAGCGCCCCGGAACCTTCGTGATTCCCAACCCCTGGGATGCCGGTTCGGCGAAGATGCTCGCCAGCCTTGGCTTCGAGGCGCTGGCCACCAGCAGCGCCGGCCTGGCGTTTTCCCTTGGCCGGCCGGATGCTGAAGGGGCGATCAGTCGCGACGAGACCCTGGCCAATGCCGGGGCCATTGTCGATGCCACGGCATTGCCCGTGGCCGCCGACCTTGAGAACGGCTTCAGCGACGACCCCGCCGGGTGCCACGAAACCATCCTGCAGGCGGCGCGGATCGGCCTGGTCGGCGGTTCCATCGAGGACGCCACGGGGCGCAGTGACGAGCCGATCTACAACTTCCATCGCGCAGTGGAGCGGGTCGAGGCCGCCGTGGCCGCCGCCCGCAGCCTGGACTTCCCCTTCATGCTCTGCGCCCGTGCGGAAAACCTGCTGCACGGGCGCAACGACCTCGACGACACCATCGCCCGCCTGCAGGCCTTCGCCGAAGCGGGTGCCGATGTGCTCTACGCGCCCGGCCTTCGCACTGCAGAAGATATCCAGCGGGTGGTCAGGGCAGTGGCGCCGAAGCCGGTCAACGTGTTGATGGGGCTGGCCGGAGTCAACCTGGGCTTCGACGATCTTCAGGCCCTGGGCGTGAAGCGCATCAGCGTTGGCTCGTCCCTGGCCCGGGTCGCCTATGGCGCGTTCTTCGAGGCGGCGACGCGGATTCGCGGGGAAGGGCGCTTCGACCACGGTGACAAGGCGCTGTCCTTCGACCAGCTCAATAGCCTGTTCAGGCGCTGAACCGCCATGCGCCATGGCCCACTGGTACTGCTCACGGTGCTGGCCGGCGTGGCGCTGTTCGGTTGGTGGCAGGGCTGGCGCCTGCCTGAGCAATGGAATCCCTGGGCGCCGCTGGATGTACGCCAGCCGCCCAATCTGCTGACCTCATGGAAGCTGGGGCGGCTGCGCGACGATCCGCAGCTGTGTGCCACCGCCCTTGCTACCTCCGGCCTGCGCCACAGCCCGCAGGCCGATACGCCCGCCAACGCCAACTGTCCCTTGACCAACGTGGTGCGCGTTCAAGGCGCGGCGGTGCGCCTGAGCAGCAGCTTCCTAGCCACCTGCCCGGTCGCCGTGGCCTTCGCCCTGTTCGAGCGCCATGCGCTGCAACCAGCGGCCCGGCAGGTCCTGGGACAGCCCGTGGTGCAGATCGACCATCTCGGCAGCTATGCCTGTCGCAACGTCTATAACCGCGCCGACGGGCGTCTGAGCCAGCACGCCACAGCCAATGCGCTGGATATCGCCGGCTTTCGCCTGAAGGATGGGCAGAGGATCGAACTGCAACGGGACTGGAGCGGCGACGGTGCGAAGGCGCGATTTCTCCGCCAGGTCCGCGATGGGGCCTGCGAAAGCTTCAATACGGTGCTGGGGCCGGACTACAACGCGGCGCACCATAACCATTTCCACCTGGATATGGGGCGTTGGCAGGTCTGCCGTTAGGCGGCGATACGCACGTTGTTGAGTACTACCGGACGCGCCCACTGGATATCGAAGTCCAGGTCGTGCTGCTGCTTGGCCAGGGTGGCCTCGTCGAATGGCTCTGGCGCCGGATCCAGCAGCTTGCGCTCCAGTTCGGCGATCGGCAGGTGCAGCGGATAGGAGGCTGGCGCCGGACCTGGTTCCGGGTGCGGATGGCCCTGGCTCATGACCACCGGGCGAACCCAGTTGTTGCTGATGTCCAGCTGGCGCTGCTGCTCGATCAGTTCGGCGGCGCTGAAGGGTGGTGCGGGCTTGTCCAGCAGGTCCAGCTCGAACTCGGCGATCGGCAGGAATAGCGGTTCCGGCGGCGCGACTTCGCTGTCGGTGACATTGCACAGGCGCTGGGTCTGGATCTGCGCCAGGGTCTGGCTGCCGGTGATCGGCTCACCGGTCGCGACATCCACTTCTTCCACCGGCAGCGGCTCGCGCACCACGCCTTCTTCCTGCTGCGCGGCCAGGGCACGGGCGAAGAAGTCCTGCCACAGGTGGCTGACGCCGCCCAGGGCCTGGGTGTTGTGGCGGCTGTAGTCACCGACGGGTGACAGGTAGCCTGAGGGAAGTTGAAGAATCTCTGACATCGTTGTCGAAGAGCTCTGGCAAAATGGCGCGTACTTTGTGTATCGGCCACGGGCGCCGATCTTTAACTTTTTTTGCAGCAGGAAGGTGAGCGTGGAGCAGCAGGTCGAAGGCGGGATCCGGGTCGAGGCACTGACCGCCGACTATCAGGCGCGGGCCGAGGAATGGGCGGCGCGGCTGGGCTTGCCGATGCAGGACGAAGCGGCTGCCTTCGCCGTGCAGGTCGGGCCGGAGGGCTTGCAGATCCAGCAGCTCGGCCCGCAGGCGCCGGGGCCGGTGCGGGTCGACTTCCTCGAAGGCGGTGCCGCCCATCGGCGCCTGTATGGCGGCGGTGCCGGGCAGATGATCGCCAAGGCGGTGGGCATCGCCCAGGGTGTGCGCCCGCGGGTGCTGGATGCCACGGCGGGGCTGGGCAAGGACGCGTTCGTCCTGGCCACCCTGGGGTGCGACATGCAGTTGATCGAGCGCCAGCCGCTGGTGGCGGCGCTATTGGAGGATGGGCTTGCGCGGGCGGCGGCGGATGACGAGGTCGGGCCGATCGTCGCGCGCATGCAGTTGCTGCATGGCAACTCCATCGAGACCATGCGCAACTGGCAGGGCGAGCCGCCGCAGGTGGTCTACCTCGACCCGATGTTCCCGCACCGCGACAAGAGCGCCCTGGTGAAGAAGGAAATGCGCGTGTTCCGCCCGCTGGTGGGGGATGACCTGGACGCCCCGGCGCTGCTGGAGGCTGCGCTGGCCCTGGCGACGCATCGGGTGGTGGTGAAGCGTCCGCGCAAGGCGCCGATCATCGACGGGCCGAAGCCGAGTCATAGCCTTGACGGGAAATCCAGCCGGTATGACATCTACCCGAAGAAGGCCTTGAAGCCCTGACGCAAAGCGCGACGCGCAACCCTGTGGGAGCGGGTTTACCGGATCGCCGGACCGCCGCGATTGCGGTAGTGAATTCACCGCCGTAATCGCGGGTAAACCCGCTCCCACAAGGTCCCCACTGAATCAATGGGTCATGTGTCGTTCAATCAGGCGCGATAGGCACGCAGGAACAGCTCCACCACCTCCCGCACATGCGCCTCGGCAGCCTCTGCCGTCAACGGCTCCGCGCATCCCAGCAACAGCCGGAAATTCGCCCCGCCCTTGAGCAGGCAGAAAAAATGCTCCGCCGCCGTGGACGGATTTGCAATCCGGAGCATGCCGCGTTCACTGGCCAGGCGCAGCAGCGCCTCGGTTTCGCCGAGGATCCGCTGCGGTCCTGCCTCGTAGAAAATCTGTCCCAACTGGGGATCCTGCGGGCCCTGGGTGATGATCAGGCGATGCAGCTTGATCGAGTGATCGCTGTTGATCAGTACCTGGAAACCCCGGCCGATATTGATCAGCACCTGTTCCAGCGGCACGCCCTCGGGCAGCTCGAAGATCAGCCCGGGCAATTGCGCCTGGCAAGTGGCGAGGATGGCCTCGGTAAACAGGTTTTCCTTGTCGTTGAAGTGACTGTAGACCGTCAGTTTCGATACACCCGCCGCTGTCGCGACCGCATCCATGCTGGTGCTGGCATAACCATTGGTGAGAAACAGGTCCTTGGCGGCTTCGAGGATGGCATGGCGCTTGGCCAGATCCTTGGGCCGTCCTGGGCCGCTGGATACGGTGGATTCTTGGGACATGGGGCACGTTTGCAGGATTCGAAGCGCTAGATAGTACAACGCCCGGACGGTGCGGTCAGGTCGGTCTGCCGAACCGTCGGGCTCATCGCCACCCGCTCGGCCAGCGATCCGGCGCTATCCCTCCCTGGCGCGATACTCGGTGGTGGTCATACCCGCATAGCCCCAGTTATCCGTGTCCACTTCCTCGATCACGATATGGGTCAGGTCCGGGCGCTTGCCGAGGACCCGCTCCAGGGTCTCGGTGAACTCCCTGATGACTTGGGCTTTCTGTTCCCGTGTCACTCCGTCGCGGGTGATGCGAAGGCTTACGAAAGGCATGTCGTGCGCTCCTGTCTGATGGGTTTTCCGCTTACCACTTGCCTGTGCTCATGCCGCCATCCACCGGCAGGATCACGCCGGTGGTGAAGTCGGCACCGGCCAGGTACAGCACGGCTTCGGCGATGTCCTCGATGCGTCCGATGCGACCGCTCGGCTGCAACCCGGCGAGGAAGCCGTGGATCTCCGGGGCGTGCATCGGCGTCTCGATGATCCCGGGGGCCACCGCGTTGACCTGGATATTGTGCGGCGCCAGTTCCAGGGCCAGGGCGCGGGTCATCTGGTTCAGGCCGCCCTTGATCAGCACCGGCAGGGCCGCCGGCACCGCCTGGTTGGCCTGCAACGCCACGGCCGCGGTGATGTTGACGATATGTCCCTGCTGGCGGCCGATCATGTGCCGCGCCGCGACCTGCGAAGCGTAGACCACCCCCTTGAGGTTGGTTTCCAGCAGGTTGTCCAGCTCCGCCGGGGTGTAGTCGGTGAAGGGCTTGGGCAGGAAGAAGCCGGCATTGTTGACCAGCACATCCACCGCGCCGAAGGTCTCGATCGCAGCATTGAACAGCTGTTCGGCGGTCTCCGGCCGGGCGATGTCGCCGGCAACGCCGATGTAGTTGGCCGGATTGCCGAGGGCTTGTTTGCTTTCCCACAGCCGTTCTTCGCTGCGGGCATTGCCGACGACGTTGTAGCCGCGCGCCAGGAAGGCCCGGGCCAGTCCCAGGCCAATACCGCTGGAAGTGCCAGTGATCACGACGGTCTTGCTCATGGTATTTCTCCGCAAAGGTTTCGAAAGGGTGATCAGCGCGCTGTTGGTCGCCACTATATTTTTGCGGAAGAAAGGGATAAACAGGCCGTCGGGCACTTCAGTTGATACATGGTGTAACTAATGCCGAAACGACAATTCGACGATGTTTTGCTGGGCAGCATCGAGCTGTTCTGCCTCGCGGCGGAAGAGGGCAGCTTCACTGCGGCGGCGTTGTCCGCCGGCGTGACGCCGGCGGCGGTGAGCCGTTCGGTGGCGCGCCTGGAAGAGCGGCTCGGTGTGCGCCTGTTCGTCCGCACCACCCGCAGCATCCGCCTGACCGAAGGCGGCCGCAGTTATTACGAGCAGAGCCGGCAGGCCCTGACCCAACTGGTCGATGCCGAGCGCGAGGTCATGGGGCAGCAGGCCCAGCCCGCCGGTACTCTGCGCATCAGCCTGCCCACCACTTACGGCCATCACCGTATCCTGCCGCTGCTGGCGGAATTTCGCGGGCGTTATCCGAAGGTCAGCATCGATATCAACCTGAGCAACCAGAACATCGACTTCGTGGGCGGGGGCTATGACGCGGCCATTCGCGTGCGGGCGCAGCCGGATTCGACGCTGATTGCGCGGCTGCTGGAGGACGCCCCGCTGGTGGTGATCGCCGCCCCCGAATACCTGGCACGGGTGGGTGAGCCGCTTGTGTTGGCCGATCTGGAGCAACATGAATGCATCCAGTTCGAACTGCCCAGCAGCGGGCGGCGGATATCCTGGCTGTTCAACGAGAACGGCGAGCTGCGGGAGATTTTCGCCAGTGGCAGCTATGTCTGCTCCGAAGACGTGCTCGGTGGCGTGACCCTGGCCAAGAGCGGGGTGGGGTTGTTCCAGACCTATCGCTTCATCGTCGAGCGGGAACTGGCCGACGGCACGCTGGTGGAGGTGTTGAAGGACTTCGGTGGGTGTTCGCGACCGTTCAGCCTGCTGTACCCGCACGGACGGCATGTGCCGCTGCGGTTGCGGGCGTTCATCGATTTCCTGATGGAGAAAAAGGGCGCCTGGGAGCGCCCTTGAGTCCCTGCTGGCACAACTCCCCGGCAGGTCAGATGCGCCACGTGGCAGCCTTGTAGACTTCGTCGTCGCGTCGAGCGCCGATGCAAAGGATCAGCACGATCTCGACGCCATCGATCCGGTAGACGATGCGAACATCTCCGGTGCGGATTCTGCGATAACCGGCAAGCGCTCCACTCAGCGGCTTGCCGGTCTTGTCGGGTTCTCCCTCGGCGATGCGCTCGCGTACCACCTTCAGGACTCTTCTTGCCTCGGCCGTTCCCAACTGCTTGAGGTCCTGCTCGACTTCAGGGTGAAAGCGTACGATCCATCGCATCGGTGCCTGCCTACTTGAAGCGAGCCTCCATGTCCTTGAGGCTCACTGTCTTTTCTTCGTCCAGTGTGGAAAGCCGGTCAATGGCCTTGCGCTCGGCGCGCAGGTCGTCGAGTTCATCCTGGAGTGCCTGGAAGGTTGCGACGCCCATCAACACAGCGGCTGGCTCGTTGTCTTTGAAGATCACCAGGTGGGAGACCTTCCCGCTGGTAACTTCCTTCAATTTCGCACTGAAGCCGCGAACCATCGCGGTAGCAGACACCGCCTGCTCGGCACGGTCAAGAAGTGCGCTCATGGGTTTTGCCTCAATTTGTTTGCCTGGGGCTGTCACCAGAAACGGTGACGCATGCCGTGCAGTATATGCAATGTAATACGCAAAACAATACGCATACGTATTGCTCACCTTCTCAGAGATCCGCTGTGGCAAAGTGCCTGTCGCCATCTTTCGCAGCGCAACACGCTGATTTAATATACCCGCCAGTCCAAGAATTCGAAGTACCCTCGCGAAAGGTCATTTCCCATGTTGCGCCATGCCTTGCCCCTCGCTCTGCCCGCCGTTCTCGTCGCGCTGTTGTCTGCCTGCGGGCAGGAAAGCGTTCCGCCCTCCGTCATCCGTCCCGCCATGGTGGTGCAGCCGCAGCCTGCGGCGGCGGCGGTGGACAGTTACCCCGGCGAGGTGCGCGCGCGCTTCGAGCCGGAGCTGGCGTTCCGCATCGGCGGTAAGGTGAGCAAGCGCCTGGTTGAGGAGGGGCAGCGGGTCAAGGCCGACCAGCCGCTGGCCGAACTGGACCCGCAGGACGTGCGCCTGCAACTGGAAGCCACCCGTGCCCAGGTCGCCGCCGCCGAGGCCAACCTGAGCCTGGTGCAAGCCGAACGCGATCGTTACAAGAAGTTGCTGGATCGGCAGATGGTCAGCCACTCCCAGTACGACAACGCGGAAAATCTCTACCGCGCCGGCCAGGCGCGTCTCAAGCAGATGCGTGCCGAGTTCGACGTGGCCGGCAACCAGGCCGGTTACTCGGTGCTGCGTGCCTCCCAGGACGGCGTGGTTTCCAAGCGCCAGGTCGAGGTCGGCCAGGTGGTCGCCGCCGGGCAGACCGTGTTCACCCTCGCCGCCGATGGCGAGCGCGAGGTGCTGATCAGCCTGCCGGAGCAGAATTTCGGTCGTTTCGCCGTGGGTCAGCCGGTCGCCGTGGAGCTCTGGTCGCAACCGGGCCAGCGCTTCGACGGGCGCATCCGCGAGCTGTCGCCCGCAGCCGATCCGCGCTCGCGCACCTTCGCCGCGCGCATTGCTTTCAACACGGGCAAGGTCCCGGCCGAGCTGGGACAGAGCGCGCGGGTGTTCATCCAGCACGCCGAGCAGATCCCCCTGGCGGTACCGCTGTCGGCGCTCAGCGCGGAGAACGGCAAGACCTACGTCTGGCGCGTCGACGCCAACAACACCCTGCAGCGCGTCCCGGTGCGGGTCGGCGCCTACGGCCAGGACAGCGTGCCGGTGCTCGAAGGCCTCAGCGCCTCCGACTGGGTGGTCGCCGCCGGCGGCCACGTGCTGCACGAAGGACAACAGGTGCGGCCGGTGGACCGGTCCAATCGCACGGTGAATCTGGCGGCCAAGGAGTAAGTCCCGATGGGTTTCAACCTTTCCGCCTGGGCCCTGCGCAACCGGTCGATCGTGCTGTTCCTGATGCTCCTGTTGGCTATCGTCGGAGCCTTGTCCTACACCAAGCTCGGACAGAGCGAGGACCCGCCGTTTACCTTCAAGGCCATGGTCATCCGTACCCTGTGGCCCGGCGCCAGCGCCGAGGAAGTGTCGCGCCAGGTTACCGAGCGCATCGAGAAGAAGCTGATGGAGACCGGTGAGTACGAGAAGATCGTCTCGTTCTCCCGTCCCGGGGAGTCTCAGGTCACCTTCATGGCCCGCGACTCCATGCACTCGGCGGACATCCCCGAGCTGTGGTACCAGATCCGCAAGAAGACCGCGGACATCCGCCACACCCTGCCGCCTGGGATCCAGGGTCCGTTCTTCAACGACGAGTTCGGTACCACCTTCGGCAATATCTACGCGCTGACCGGCAAGGGCTTCGACTACGGCGTGCTCAAGGACTACGCCGACCGCGTGCAGATCCAGCTGCAGCGGGTCAAGGACGTGGGCAAGGTCGAACTGCTGGGCCTGCAGGACGAGAAGATCTGGATCGAGCTGTCCAACACCAAGCTGTCTACCCTGGGCCTGCCGCTGGAAGCGGTGCAGAAAGCTCTTGAAGAACAGAACGCGGTGAGCACTGCAGGCTTCTTCGAGACGCCGACCGAGCGCCTGCAACTACGGGTCACCGGGCGTTTCGACAGCGTCGAGCAGATCGAGCAGTTCCCCATTCGCGTCGGCGAGCGCACCTTCCGCATCGGTGACGTGGCCCAGGTCCATCGCGGTTTCAACGATCCGCCCGCGCCGCGCATGCGCTTCATGGGTGACGACGCCATCGGCCTGGCGGTATCGATGAAGGCCGGCGGCGACATCCTGGTCCTGGGCAAGGCCCTGGAAGCCGAGTTCGCCCGTATCGCCAACAACCTGCCGGCGGGCATGGAGCTGCGCAAGGTTTCCGACCAGCCAGCAGCGGTGAAGACCGGCGTCGGCGAATTCGTCCGCGTGCTGGTGGAGGCCCTGGCCATCGTTCTGCTGGTGAGCTTCTTCTCCCTCGGCATGCGCACTGGCCTGGTGGTGGCCCTGGCCATTCCGCTGGTGCTGGCGATGACCTTCGCCACCATGTACTACCTGGGCATCGGCCTGCACAAGATTTCCCTCGGGGCGCTGGTACTGGCCCTGGGCTTGCTGGTGGACGACGCGATCATTGCGGTGGAGATGATGGCGATCAAGATGGAGCAGGGCTTCGACCGCCTCAAGGCGGCCAGCTACGCCTGGACCAGCACGGCCTTCCCCATGCTGACCGGCACCCTGATCACTGCGGCGGGCTTCCTGCCCATCGCCACCGCGCAGTCCGGCACCGGCGAATACACCCGCTCGATCTTCCAGGTGGTAACCATCGCCTTGTTGGCCTCCTGGGTCGCGGCGGTGGTGTTCGTGCCGTACCTGGGCGAGCGCCTGCTGCCGGACCTGGCCAAGCTGCATGCGAAGAAGCACGGCACCACCGATGACGGTGAGACCGACCCTTATGGCACGCCGTTCTACCAACGCGTGCGGCGCCTGGTGGGCTGGTGCGTGCGCCGGCGCAAGACGGTGATCGTGGCTACGGTGGCTCTGTTCGTCGCCAGCGTCATGAGCTTCCGTTTCGTCGAGCAGCAGTTCTTCCCGGCCTCCGGGCGCCTGGAACTGATGGTCGACCTGAAGCTGGCCGAGGGGGCGTCGCTGAGCAACACCGCAGAACAGGTCAAGCGCCTTGAAGAGATGCTCAAGCAGAAGGAAGGCATCGACAACTACGTGGCCTATGTCGGCACCGGTTCGCCGCGCTTCTACCTGCCGCTGGACCAGCAGTTGCCGGCGGCCAGCTTCGCCCAGTTCGTCGTGCTGGCGAAGACCATCGAGGACCGCGAGGCCCTGCGCACCTGGCTGATCGATACCCTGAACGAGCAGTTCCCCGACCTGCGTTCGCGGGTCACGCGTCTGGAGAACGGCCCGCCCGTGGGCTATCCGGTGCAGTTCCGCGTGACCGGCGAGCATATCGAGGAAGTCCGCGCCCTGGCCCGCAAGGTGGCGGTCAAGGTCCGCGAGAACCCGCATGTGGCCAACGTCCACCTGGACTGGGAAGAGCCGAGCAAGGTGGTCTACCTGAACATCGACCAGGACCGTGCCCGCGCCCTCGGCGTGAGCACCGCCGCGCTGTCGAAATTCTTGCAGAGCTCGCTGACCGGCAGCAGCGTCAGCCAGTACCGCGAGGACAACGAGCTGATCGAGATTCTCCTGCGCGGCACCGTGCAGGAACGTACCGAGCTGGACCACCTGGCCAGCCTCTCGGTGCCCACCGACAACGGCCGCAGCATTGCCCTGTCGCAGGTGGCGACCCTGGAGTACGGCTTCGAGGAAGGCATCATCTGGCACCGCAACCGGCTGCCCACGGTCACCGTGCGCGCCGACATCTACGGCAAGGACCAGCCGGCGACCCTGGTCAAGCAGATCCTGCCGACCCTGGAAACGGTGCGTGCGCAATTGCCGGACGGCTACCTGCTGGAAGTCGGCGGTACCGTGGAAGACTCGACGCGCGGGCAGAACTCGGTGAACGCCGGCGTGCCGCTGTTCATCGTGGTGGTGCTGACCTTGCTGATGCTGCAACTGCGCAGCTTCTCGCGCATGGCCATGGTGTTCCTCACCGCGCCGCTGGGGTTGATCGGGGTGGTGCTGTTCCTGATGGTGTTCCGTCAGCCGTTCGGCTTCGTCGCCATGCTCGGGACCATCGCCCTGTCGGGGATGATCATGCGCAACTCGGTGATTCTCGTGGACCAGATCGAGCAGGACATCGCGGCGGGGCTGGGGCGCTGGCAGGCGATCATCGAGGCCACGGTGCGGCGCTTCCGGCCGATCGTGCTGACTGCGCTGGCGGCTGTGCTGGCGATGATCCCGCTGTCGCGCAGCGTGTTCTTCGGGCCGATGGCGGTGGCCATCATGGGCGGGTTGATCGTGGCGACGGCGTTGACCTTGCTGTTCCTGCCGGCGTTGTATGCGGCGTGGTTCAGGGTCAGGAAAGAGGAATGAAAACGAGGCGGCCCCTGTGGGAGCGGGTGAACCCGCTCTCATGGCACACCGCATGACTTATTGATTCAGCAGGGACTTGTGGGAGCGGGTTTACCCGCGATTGCGTCGTTGAGTTCACTATCGCAATCGCGGGTGAACCCGCTCCCACAAGGATGGCGGTGTCGCAGTCAGTCGCGGTATTCACA